>QCRA01000025.1 GCA_003212035.1 Prochlorococcus sp. AG-459-D04 | reverse complement strand
AGCTTTTAGGTGTTGTACTTCTTTTTCTAAAGTCTCAATTCTTTTTTCTAGTTCTTCATTAGTTGCCATATTTTTGGGAGATAAATTACTTGATATTTATACTATTAAAAAGTAACTTGTCATCCATGGCAAACGTCAAATAAGTATTAGAGCCTATTGATGAGTATAATTTCTCTAGATAAATTATACAGAGTATAAATTTAGGGGGAATTTATGAGTGGAGATTATGAGACACTAGAAATCAATCAACCTAATATTACATATTTACAGAAAAGATCCGAAAATAATACAGAATGGTTAGATGAATTAATCAACCAAATTGAAGATATGAAAAACAATATATCCAAATCTGCTTTATGACAGAAAAAGAGTTGAAGGATTTAGAGGAATTTGCAAAAGAAAATGGATACAATGACGAGCTAAAAGATATATATTTAAGGGAAGTTATTGACAGAAACAAAGAATACGAATGAGATCAAATTTTAGACCAAAGATTCCACTAGTTACAAACATACTTTTAGTTATTGGTACTTTTGCAATTGCTTTAAAGATAATTCCAATAGCATAGGTAAATAAGGGGAAAAAATTTATGTATTAAAAATTTAAAATATCAAATAGATCGAGATAAACTTATCAAAAGACTAAAAATAGTTAAACAAGCAAATCCATCTAGTATTTGTGACTCTATCCTTAAAAGTTAAAAATGAAGATTAAGTCATTTACCCCCTTAATTGCAGTCTTTGGTACTTCATTTCTGATAACCATCTCATTGCTTAAAAGTTTCCAAATTTTTATGGGGATATCAATTTGTCTTTTAGCGATGCTCAAGCTTATGGATATTGAAGCTTTTGGAACAAGTTATAAGAAATATGATTTAATATCCTCTAAATTTGATGCCTGGATATATATTTATCCTTTTTGCGAATTATTAATTGGAATAAGTTTTCTTAATTCTTCTCCACCCTCTTTAATTATTTTTATTGCCCTAATTTTAGGAATTTCTGGAATGATTTCAGTTTTTAAGACTGTTTATTTGGATAAATTAAAATTAAATTGTGCATGTATTGGTGGATATGCAAAAACTCCTTTGGGAATTATTAGTTTTATCGAAAATCTTTTAATGGCAATTATGAGTGTCTTAATTTTGATTAAATAGCGATTTAATAAATTTTCATTTATGGTGAATTAAATATTAAATTTAATCGTAGTACTTAGTATGGCACTTAATAAAATATTTATGAAAAGAGGATTTTTAAATTATCTAATTTTTTCTGGAATTCTTTTTACAAATATAATTAATCCAAATAAGAGTATTGCTTTAACGCAAGAAAATATAGATATACCAAAAGTTGTTTCTTACAGATCAGCATCATGTGGTTGTTGCAAAAAATGGATCAATCATTTAAGAGATAATGGATTAGAAGTTGTTGATAATATAGTTGAAGATGTTTCAGTAATTAAAAACCAATATCAAATTCCCAATAATCTGAGATCATGTCACTCTGCTCAAATAGCTAACTTTACTATTGAAGGACATGTCCCAATTGAATCAATCAACAAACTTTTTAGAGAAAAACCAAATATTAATGGGATAGCAGTTCCTGGCATGCCACTTGGCTCTCCAGGGATGGAAATGCATTCTCACGACTCTCACTCTCATGATTATGAGAACTTCAAAGTAGTTTCATTTAGTAAAACTGGCAAAACCAAAATATTTGATAAAATCTCTCCTTAATAAAAAAACTTATTAGAAATAATGCATATTTTTCTTAGAAATTTTAAATTTTTTATTTTTTTATTTTCCTTATCTCTAAATTTCAATAGTTATTCGCATGCACATATGAGGGGTACATTTCTTACTGAAGAGGAAGCCGAAAATAGATCTTTAGAACTTGGTTGCGAAGGAATACATAAGAATCAAGATAAATGGATGCCATGCAAAAATGAAAAAGAATTACATATCTATTTGAGGAAATAAATGGAAAAATTAAAAACAAATCAAAGAAAAATTCACAGAAAAATAACCGCAATTTCAGCAATCCCTTTACTAATTACTATTATATCTGGGACTATTTATAGTATTATCCAACCACTAGGAATAGATGCTTTTTGGTTAATAAAATGGCATACAGGTAATTTCGGCATTATAAATTTGCAACCTTTTTACTCCATATTTCTTGGTATAGCTTCAATAATCTCAATAATATCTGGCGTTAAACTATTACAAAAAAAATCATAGATATATTCTAAGCCAAGCCAAAATCTAACTAATTTATACTATTTGCGCCCCCACTTACTAAGAAAATTATCGCTCCTAGTGCCATTGTTGCTATACCCATGTAAGGGTATTTCTTAATTCTTGATTTAGTAATTGTAAGCCATGAAAGGTATCTATCAGATTTATTTAATTCAACTTTTTTTTGTCTAGGTGGCAATCCTAATTCCTCTCTTCTTTTAGCTTCGCCCATAATCTTAAATTTGTTTATGTATCAATATTAAAAATTATGTTCTACTCCTGCGAGTTAACTTTATTAAAAACAGAGTTCCTTTGTAGATAAATAAATTATTAAAAATTTATTTAGCCTTCTTTAAATATAGATTCTTTATATTTGCCTGATCTGATGTAAATAACAAAATTAATATAGTTCCAACTAAAAATGAAAAAATCATTGTTAAACCAACAACTTCAACCATCTCACTAGGCAGATAATTTAGAAACATAATCAAAAGATCTATTATTTTAAATTTAGCAATTGTATTTTTTATGTAAAGTAAGTATTCCTCCTTAAATTTCGAAAAGAACTTTCTGAGACTTTATAATCTTTATTTATTTTTATTTGAGGGATAAATCTAGTTCTAGCCGATTACAATTTTCTTACTTAGCTATTCCTATTTTCTTAAGTAATTTCAAGTAAGGCAATGCCCAATTACCAAAGGTAAAAGAGATTGTCGTATTTTTTGTAGTTGGGAATAATATTTTAGAACGAATAGAGGCTAATTTTGAGAATTTCTTGATAGTCTCTGCTTCTAGATTATCCATATACAAATTTTTTTGTGGGTCTCGATCTTTCTTCTGTGGCAAATAATTTTCTATAAAACATAAGACTTGATCTAACTTTGATTTATTGGTTGAGTTATTAAATTGTTTATATTTCTTTTTAAACATCTTTATTTACCTCAATATTGCTAAATTTAATTTGCCATTTTTATACTTTAAATCAATAGTAAAAACATCAAAATAATTTTCTTTTAATAATCGAGAATCGGAAAAAGAAATATATTTTTAATTATCGTATTTCTTTATAAAAAAAAGAGGGTTTAATCCCTCTCTTTTTGATCAGTTCCAAATAAGAATAAAAATTTTTTAGTCTTTCAATTTCATTCCTTTTTGTGTTTGCCTGATTCTTTCTTCAAAGACGGATCTTCTGTATGGAGTTACTTCTCCATTTTTAGTTGCTAAAAGTTTGGCTTTATGAAGCCTATTTGCTCTTTTGATTTTTTCTCTTATTTGTAAGAGGTTACTCATGGTCTTGTGCAGTTAATGAGAATCCCGTTCCCTATTCCCATGTCATGCGTCCAGAATTATAAACTTGGATGAACGTAAATGAACACTAACAACTTCTAAAAAATAACGCGAGAGTAATTTTTACAAATTATTTTCTCGAAAATAAAATCTGTATAAATTAAAAATTTTTTTTATATTAAGTACATTAAGATAAGAAAATAGTCTGAGAACCATCATTTTTATTCTGAATAACTATTTTTTTATTTGGAAATATATCTGATAATATTCTCTTCAAATTTGAATTATCTGAAGAAATTTTATTTTCCATATTTTTTGAATTAATTTTCCAATTTTCATCTACAAATAGTTCTCTTTCATCACTTTTTTTTATCTCAAATGAAGTCTTATTCATAATCTTAAGTAACAATTCTGAATCATAATCTTTAAATTCTTCAGGGCTCTCTTTGAAATTTTTAATCATTATTCAAAAATCTAATGTTTCTAAATATTGCATGTTAAATCTCAAGAATACAAGGTATTAATTACCTAAAAATTTCTTATAAAAAACTTTGGATGAAATTAAAATATTTTTCTGTAAAAAATTAATATCAAAATAGCTAAAGAATGATATTTAAAAAGATTAATTAACCATTTACACCATAAATTTAATTGTTAATTTGCAAATAAGAGATTCAGGAAAAATGGCAAGAATAATTAACAAAAAAATTAGACTTTTAAGATGGTTAAACTCAGGTATGATACTACCATTTATCTTTATGGCTGCATCCTCATCTATTATTCTTTATGGTGCTTTATTAATCCTAATAAAATAGCTTTCTAATTTAAGCAGCTAAGTTTTCCTCTGATTCAGACTTAATCATTGCAGCTTTTTTTAATAAACCAACTACTTCTTTTCTTCCAACTGCATTATCAGCTTGGCGCATTATTTCAGCATATTTTTTATTTATGTTTTTCATAAATAGTTTTAATTTAATCCAAAATTACAGCACAATAAGATGGTGTCAATCGTAAATAAGTCTCATATTATTTGTTTGATTTTTTTCGCAGAATTAAAATTTCTTATTTTTTATCCTTAAAGTTTTTTTAATTGATGATGACAAAGATTCATAAATATCAAAATTAACAACCATCATAATTAAGCAATATTAAAGGATTTGAAAACATAAAGCAAACCTCCGATTAGGATCAATATTGCAGTACCATAAAAAAGAAAAGGGATAATTGGATATTTATATAATGTAGACCTTACTTTTTGTTGTATGGCTTTTTTATCAAGTTGAGGCAACTTTATATCTTCAGTTTTTTCTCTAGGCGGAATACCTAAATTTTTTCTTCTCTTTGCCTCTCCCATAATTAATACTGAGGTATTCCCATACATTTTAAATAATTGTCATCAGCTAAATCTAAAATTTGATTCCATTCTTCATGAGATGCTTCCAAATTATTTTTAAAATCTTTTTCAAATTTAAGAATACATCTTTTTTCTATATTTTCTGGAGAATTATAATTTCTTATAAAAGTAACACTCAAATACGATAATGATGAAAAAACTATAATTATCTTAGCAATCCTAAAAATATTCATATCTCAGATGATATTGCCTTATAAATAAATAAGGTACTTGTTTGTTTTATAATTAATTTAATCTATTAAAAACAATTATCAAATGATAAATTCGGTGAATTTTAACCATTTGCCTATTCAGGATTTGGTTGTTTCAGGCTTAATAATCTTTATAATGTCGACGATTATTGCCAATATTTATGACCCATTATTAGGAATAACTTATGCATTTGGGAATATCCTTACTCTTATTTTTTTGAGCTGGTTATACAAAGAGACTTGGAGTGATTCAAAGAAATAAATCTATTTAAGACAAAAGATAAATAAACAACTACTTCTGTATTTTTAATTTTGAAGAATACTTTAAATTAACAATGTAAGTTGCAACAAGAGAAAGTATCAAAAAAAATAATAAGCTTTCCAAAGTAGATTGGGGCATAACCATGAGAAGTACTAAAAATGATATATCTTTAAAGAAACGAATTCTGAAAAAAAATCAACCCTTTCATTATTTTTTATTCTCAAACTAATAAATTTATTATCTTATAAAAACTCTGAGATTAATATTGATTTTAATTTATAAAATATTTTTCTGCCCTCCTAAAGGCTTTTATTGCTCCTTTATAATCTAGACTTTTTAATTTTTCCTTACTTTTTTGTTCCAGCATTTTTACTATTTCATTTCTCTTTATTTCATCAATTTTCAGCTTATGATCGAATATAAGATCAAATTTTGAGGAATACAATCTAGATAATTCTTCTCTATATTTTTCAATAATTTTTTCATCACAAGATTTAGATTTCAATATTGCATTAGCCTTCATTTTGTCATCTATTGCACCTTTAAAATTTCCTAGTTTAAATTTCTTTTCACTTGATCTCGTTAGCTTAATAATATTTCCTAATATCAATTCATTAGAATCTTTCATTTATTTAACTGACCCTAGATAAATGCTATCAGAATTAAAAAAAACAACTTATTTTTTAATACTCAAATAATTAAATAATTAACCAATAACAAGTCCTTTTTCAAGAAGTAAATCGAAAACCTCCGTACTTTTCGTTTTCCCAAACTTGAGGGGCTTATATAAATCTAATATTTCAGCAAGGCACATAATCCAATATGTATCTTTTTTTAAATTTAGACCTTCACAAATATGGGTGGGGGCAGATTTAAAACAACCAAATTCTGTTGATATATTAATGTTCATGATTTGAGTTTCAAGTTCCAGACTTAAAAGTTCTATTTCTTGCTCAGAAAGAGGGGTCCCAAAAGAATATGATTCAATTAAAAGTTGATAATTCATAAAAGATTTATTTTTTCAAGAAATCCATCGAGTTATTTTTGTACCAGCATAAATATGCCCTGAAGCTTCAACAATAGGTTTTGTTTCAGGATTCATAAAAATATCATAAAGAACATTTTCTGGTCCTTGAAAAATCACAGTTGCCCTTTGAGGATCATCTAATGATTTACCAATATAAAATGTTTTAACTCCCATTTCTTTAAACATCGACTGCTGTTCCTCAGCATTCATATGAGATTCATATTGTTCAAACTTATTACTTAGTTGAAAATCTAGAATAGTCGTCTCAATAGTCATAGTAGTAATAATATGTTTTTTAGATTTTAAATCTTTTTTCCAAAAAAATGTCTTACTGTGTACACTGTTTTAATTAAGTATTAAATTTTAACTTATATTTAATCTCAAATGTATCGGCAAAAAACATCCCTAATAGAATCTATATAAGATACATTTAGGTGTTTAATTTAAAGAAATTAGAACGCCTACAAGAATAAATAACAAATTTGATGTCAACCAAATCTGATTCATTAAAAGTAAAGCTTACAGAAAATTTTTCTGAATTTTCTCAACTATCTGACTATTCTTTTATGAATTCTCTTAAAGAAGATCCTCAATCAACAAAAGATGGAAATGATCATAAGCCGCGTTCAGTATATTCAGGTCATTACGTACCAGTTGTTCCAACTGCTATTCCAGAACCAGAATATATTTCCCACAGCAACAAACTTTTTAAAGAACTAAGGCTAAGCTCAGATCTTACTAAAGACAAGAATTTTTGTCGTTTTTTCTCAGGTGATATTTCTGTTGCTAATTATCCAATGAGTCCTGTTGGTTGGGCAACAGGTTATGCATTATCAATTTACGGAACTGAATATACCCAACAATGTCCCTTTGGCACTGGCAATGGTTATGGCGATGGCAGAGCAATTTCTGTTTTTGAAGGTCTATTCAATGGGAAAAGAATGGAAATGCAACTTAAAGGAGGAGGTCCAACTCCCTACTGTCGTGGAGCAGATGGCAGAGCTGTCTTAAGGTCTAGCGTACGAGAATTTCTCGCACAGGAATTAATGGATGCCTTGGGAATTCCTACCTCAAGATCTTTAACACTTTATGTCTCACTTTCAGAAATAGTTAGAAGACCGTGGTATTCCAAAGGGTCCAGATATTTTGAACCTGATATCATGATTGATAATCAAGCGGCAATTACTACGAGAGTCGCTCCATCTTTTTTACGTGTAGGCCAGATTGAACTTTTTGCAAGACGAGTTCGTAATAATGCGCATGATGAGGCCTACAATGAACTAAAGATGATAGTTCAACATTTAATTGATAGAAATTATAAAGGTGAAATTGAATATGAGATTTCAATTGAAAGTAAAGTAATAAAACTGGCATCTTTATACAGATCAAGACTTATATCACTTATAGCTAACTGGATGAGAGTTGGTTATTGCCAGGGTAATTTCAATAGTGATAATTGTGCTGCTGGAGGTTATACCTTGGATTATGGTCCCTTTGGATTCTGTGAATTATTTGATCCAAGATTTCAACCATGGACAGGTGGAGGTGAACATTTCTCATTTTTTAACCAGCCTTCTGCAGCGGCAATCAACTTTAAAACATTCTGTTCATCTCTTAGTCCGTTACTTTCACAAAGCAAACAAGATCAAGAAAAGTTAGATCAAATCGAAAAAGAATTTTCTGAATTAATGAATAAGGAATTGATGAAAATGTGGGCAAACAAGCTTGGTTTAGAACATTACAACGAAACTCTAATAAATGAATTTTTTAATCTCATGGTCATTTCAAAAGCAGACTATACAATTTTGTTCCGTAAACTCTCTGAAATCCCTGATAACTTAGATTCTTTAAAAGACTGTTTCTATTTACCAATTAATGACGAGCTCAATTATAGGTGGGAAGTATGGCTTGAAAACTGGCAATCAGTCTTGAAGAAAGAGGAAAATATTAAAGCAAAATCGGCATCAATGAAATCCCTTAATCCAGTCTATACTTGGCGCGAATGGATGGTCGTTCCCGCATATGAAGAAGCCGAAAAGGGAAATTACAAAAAAATAAAAGAGCTACAGGATGTCTTTAGCAATCCATATGTAGAACAACCCCCAGAAATACATCAAAAATATAATCGACTAAAGCCAAGCCAATACTTTAACTATGGAGGAGTATCTCATTACAGTTGTTCTTCATAAAAGTTCACTTCTCGTGCAGATAGAAAAACTTTGAGAAAAATATTATTTATTTATAGCCGTAGGTATTCCAACTACTGATACAACTCCCACATGAAGAATGGACGGCATCTTCCCAATATTTTTCACATAGTGTGGCTCCCCATTATTACTCTCAATAAATGCATCACCTGCTTTAAAAAAATTAATTTCTTCACCCCTCACATGCTTTAATCTTCCTCTGGTGACATGAATCAACATAGGGGAAGGATGAGTATGAATTGGAGTTTTCAAGCCAACTGGAATTTTTACTTTTAAGAGTCTTAATTCAGGCTTACCCTCGAGATAATTAAAATTTTTACCACTAAGTCCTTTTGAACTTTGAATAAGGGGTATAACTTCAATCTTTTCTTCAGCATGAGATGGGTATTGTAAAGCTAAAGTACCAATAAAAAGGAAGCAAATTGGAATAAATTTTTTTAATTTCATTAGATATTTGAGTTTCACTAATAATAGGTAGTTTGCAAAAATAAAAAACTAATTTATTTTTTATATAACTTTTCTAATTGCTTAATTTCCTCTCTTAAATCCTTACCTCTCTTATTTAATTTATTATTCTTAATAACTATTGGAATAATCCACCAAGCTTGAAGACCTAAAAAGATAAATAATAGAATCAATAATTCAAAAGTTCCAGGCTGCATTTGATAATTTAACCTTCTTTGTAAATAACAATATTCTAAAAGCTATTAAATATTCATGAGATATGCAATATTTCTAGGCTACTTCTAACTCAATATGAAGTTCAATACCTTTTGATATTATTGCTTCTTTTAAGTCAATCAGTTTGCCGATAATTCTTTGCTTTTCCTGTTCGGTTTTATAGACATCCTCTACAACCTCCTGTATCGCAAGTGTTACTTTTTGTAGTTTGATTTCTAAATCTTCCCTGTAATTCATAAGCTCAACTAAATTATCATTTTTATTAAAAAACAAAATAATTATTAGTAAATAAGTACATTACCCTAAAAAGATTGACAGCAAAACAAAAAAAATATAACTTATAGTACAAGTGTATTAATGTTTAAATAGCCTATTGAGGTAAAAGCATGAAGCCTAATTACTTATTTGGTTGTAGCACTAGCATGCCAAACGGATGTCTACTAAATCCCGAAGGCAGCAGAATGATCTTTTTTGAAGAATGCAAAAATTCTCCTAAACCTAATTTAAAAATTCATACTCATCTTTTCTACACAAATCACCTTGGAGAACCTGGAGGATACAAATCCTCTGAAAAACTCAACATACATTCAGCCTGGGAAAAGTGGCACGAACTTCACCAAAAAGGGTGGACGGAAGTATCTCACAATTACGGATAAGGGATTAGGCCAAGAAAAAGCCTTTATGTTTTTATGAGCTTAAGAGTTTCCCAAAATATGGAATTCGGTGTCAAAAATAAATAATCAATATTTATTGACATTTGTATATGAGGAAACATTAAATTGTCTAAAATCTCATAAGAATTAAAGAATAAAAATAAATATGCAATATTATTTAAATAATAAAAAATTAAATAAGATCGAAAAGCAAAAGGCGGAGAAAGATGGTCTGAAAATTTTTGAAGAGTTAGATGATTACGCTCTTAAAGGGTGGGAAGAGATGGATGAAGTAGATTTGCAAATGCGTTTAAAGTGGTATGGCCTTTTTTGGAGACCCAAAACTCCTGGAAGATTTATGATGAGGCTTAGAGTTCCCAATGGAATTTTAAACTCTAATCAATTGAGAGTAATTGCATCAATAGTTGCTAGATATGGCGAAGACGGTTCTGCAGATATAACAACTAGGCAAAATATTCAATTAAGGGGGGTTTTGATAAATGATCTACCAGATATTATTAGAAGACTTAGAGAGGTTGATATTACATCCGTTCAGTCTGGGATGGATAATCCAAGAAATGTTACTGGCAATCCACTAGCGGGAATTGATCCTGAAGAAATTATAGATACAAGAAAATATACTTCTAAATTAGAAAATTACTTAACAAATTCTGGTAATGGCAACCCCGAATTCTCGAATTTACCGAGGAAGTGGAATACTGCTGTTGCAGGAGCAAAAGATAATTTTCTTCTACATAATGATCTTATCTTTCATCCTGTTTTTAAAAATGGAATATTAGGCTTTGGTGTCTGGGTAGGAGGAATATTGTCAGCAACTTTGAATGCTTATGCTCTACCTCTAGATGTCTGGGTAGAAGAAAAAGATATATGCAAAATAACTGGAATTATTTGTTCCCTTTGGAGAGATAATGGAGATAGATTTCTGAGGAATAAAGGAAGATTTAGATATTATTTGAACTCTATAGGTATCGAAAAATTTAGAGAACTTGTAGAAGGAAAATTTGGAACTTTGTCTAACGATCCAGGCTCAGTTTTCAACGCAAAACAAAGAAGTTTTTTTGGGATTAATAAACAAAAACAAAACAATCTTTACTTTGCTGGATTACATATTCCTGTAGGAAGATTATTTGTAGAAGACATACAAGAAATTGCAAGACTAAGTGAAAAATATGGACAAAGTGAAGTAAGACTAACCGAAGATCAAAATCTAATTATTGTTGGCCTGAAAGATAATATTTTAGAAGAATTTGTTGATGAAGAAATTATTGATAAATTCAAATTAAATCCATCCCATTTTTCAGCGAGTACCGTTTCATGCACAGGGAGTAGTTATTGTAGCTTTGCTCTTGCAAATACCAAAGATATGGCAAGGAATATTTCTGAAAAATTAGATAGAGAACTTGAATTATCAGAGGAGGTTAAAATCCATTGGACAGGTTGTCCAAATAATTGTGGACAGGCTCATATGGGTGGGATTGGCATGACCGGTACAAAGGTAAAAAAAGAGGGAGGCGGGACTGAGGATGGATATAATGTCAGTATTGGAGGGAGACAAGATCACCTGCAAACCTTAGGCGAAACCGAATTTAAAAAAGTTAGTAAACATGAAATTTATAATTTAATAAAAGAAATTTTAATCAACAAGTTTAATGCAAAGTTAAAAACCTAAAAATATATTAATGAGCAAAAGTGAATCTGAAATATTAGAAGTTTTAAATGGATTAGGTTCAAAAAAATTAGATCTTGATATTCTATTTTCCTACTATTCATTGGAATTATCTTTTGAGATTCGTAAAGTTATTGCGGAAAAGATAGGTATGCAAGAAAGGAAAGGATATTTTTTACTTGAAAAGATGATAAAAAAATTTGGCCTTAAAGTTGAATTTATTGAGGCCCTTAAATTAACAAATGAAAAAAATGCAAAAGATCTTTTACTAAAAAATCTTTATCAAAATAATAAGTTAAATATTCATATAATTAATGCTTTAGAACCCTGGGGAGGAGAAATCGAACTTAAATTAATTAGAGAAATATTCGATATTTGCGAAACAGATTTTTGGATTGCAGGCCTGAATATTCTCCATTTCAAAGCTCATCAATTAACTGATAAAAAATTATTATATTTTATTGATCTAATAAAAATTTACGATAATTTCAAAATAAACTATAAGATAATATCTATCTTAAAAAGAAGAGAAAGCGAAATAGTTTGTAAATTGCTCTATAAATATTCTTTAAATAAAGAATTAGAAATCGCTAAATATGCAATATTTTCTTTAGGGAGTATTTGGAATGATAATAGTTTTGAACAATTATCAAAATTAGAAAATGAAATAAAAGATCCTTCTCTACTTAAATGGATAAAAAATCAAAAACTGATCTCAAATCAATTTCTAATAAATAAATAAACTAGAGAATTATTTTTTTAACTTATCAATGAGGTTTATTAAATTACAAGGTTTTGTATTTTCATTAAGTTGATAAGAAATTATATCTTGCCAACCTGTCATCACAGCATCCTTAGATCCAGGCAAAACGAATAAAAACTTACCATTTGCAGACCCTGCAATACACCTACTTTGTAAAGTACTTGTTCCTATCTTTTTAAATGATAAAAATCTAAAAGTTTCCCCAAAACCGTCAATCTCTTTATCTAATAAAGGTCTAATAGCTTCAGGAGTAACGTCCCTAGTTGTAATTCCTGTACCACCTGTTGTGATAATCACATCAATATCTGGATCTGAGATCCAATTGCTTATATATTTTCTAATTAAATAAATATCATCTTTGCAAATTATCTTATCAACGATTTTGTGTCCTGATTTCTCAGTCATTTGAAGGAGATAATTTCCACTCTCATCATTTTTTGTGTTACGAGTATCAGAAACAGTAAGCAAAGCTATAGAAACCACTTAAAATTAAACCATTAGTTACCTTACTAGATCACTATAGATGGAAAGTGAAAAATCTAACAAAATTAAGGTGGTTTTATTATCTAGTATCGCTGAAGATCTAGGATGGAATGAAAAATTTCTTACAATTGAAGGCTCTCAAATGAAGGTTTTTTCTGTATGGAAGTTAATTAATTCTAAACGACTTCAAGATAATATTATCGTTTCTATTAATCAAGAAATTACAGATATGGATGCGAAGATTAATCCGGATGATGAGGTGGCATTTATGCCAATGTTTACCGGTGGATAATCTAAGAATACACTTTAAAATCCTAGAAGAAACTTTTAATCCTTATAAAGAATTCGAACTTTGGGAGAAGGTCAATAAAAATTCAGCAAACTCACTTTTTATTGGAAGAGTAAGGCCCTTTGATCAATTTGGAAATGATTTAAAGAAACTAGAAATTGTCCATTATAAAGGAATGACCGAAAATTATATTAAAAGATATTTAGTGAACATTTCTGAAAAACAGGATGATTTATGTATTTTTCTCTTACACAGGATAGGTTTCATTTACCCTAATGAACCTATTATTTTGATAGCAGTAAGTGCTAATCATAGAGGCATTGCAAATAAATATCTCCAAGAAATACTGGAATTTACAAAATACAAAGTTCCTTTTTGGAAAAAAGAATGGACTTTCAAAGGATCCTCATGGGTAAAAAAGAATACTGACTTAGATTTTAAATTATAGAAAATTATTTTTTAAAAGTTGTGCCCATAATAAATTTCCTTTTTGACAAAAATCAATTTCAGAAGGTATTTCTATTAATAAATCTGAATTAGATATTGAACTAATCTTTGATGAGGATTGTTCTTCAGAAATATCTGCAATCAATTCGCCTTCTTCATTAACAATAAGTTTTCCTCTAAGCAATTCAGGCCTCCCTTTTCTTCTTTTCAAATCAGAATTCAGCTTAACCTTAATCCTAAGAGGGAATTCAATATTAGTAATTCCTTCAAGTTTCTGAAGCGCAGGCCACACAAGTTGGATAAAAGTAATAGCTGCTGAAACGGGATTCCCCGGTAATCCAAAATAAGGAATTTTTTTATTTATCAATCCAAAAGCAAAAGGTTTTCCTGGCTTTAAAAATAGTTTCCAGAATTTAATCTCCCCTATCTCATTAATAATATCTTTTAAAAAATCTTTTTTACCAACTGATACCCCACCAACTGAAATAACCACATCATTAAATTCAGAAATATTTCTAAGAGAATTTTTAATATTTTGATAATTATCTTTTTCCATATGAATTTCATTAATTTCAAATCCAATATTTTTTGCGATTGATTTTATTAAAATGCTATTACTTTCCCATATTTCTCCTTTCTTTCTTGCAGTTCCTGATTTGATAAGTTCATCTCCAGTAATTAGTAACCCTAATTTAGGAATTTTACTAACTTTTATAGTTTTTATACCACAACTTGCTAATTTACTTAAGATCCCTGGTGTAATCTTTACCCCTTTTTTGATTAATATTTCACCTTTAAATACTTGATCATTTTTTTCTCTAATCCAAGAGTTATTAGATGATGTTTCTTTTTTAACAATATACTCATTTCCGTTTAAAAATTCTAAAGAAACTTGTTCTTGAGGTATCACAGAAAAACAATTATCTGGCACAAATGAACCTGTGCTAATAGTTACAGCTTCACCTTTTTTAAGAAGATCATTAAATGGCTTTCCGGGAAAAGACTCTCCGACAATTTTCCATTTATTTGCTTTTGTAGTTGATTCTCCTAACGCATATCCATCCATAACTGATGATCTATAACCTGGCATATCTTCCTCAGATAAGATTTCCTCCATAGAAACTTTTCCAAGTGCTTCTTCTAAATTGATCTCTTCCTTATGTAAAATTTCATTATTCACTATTAAAGTATCCATCTCTTCCAAGATTTTTTTTATTGCATCGTTTAAATAAAGACCCTGATTATTGATATCAATTCCCATTATTGTGAGTGCTTAATTTCTTTTTAATATTCCATTTTTACCACCTTTTTTTTCTAAAAGGCGAATATTATCAATAGTCATAAAAGGATCTAAAGCTTTGAGCATGTCATATAGAGTGAGAAGACCAATTGAAACTGATGTAAGAGCCTCCATCTCAACACCTGTTTTAGAATTAGATTTGCAAAAAGCAATAATTTTAATTGCTTTCATTGATTCACAAATTTCAAAATCAATTGTGATTTTATTCAATGATAAATTATGACAGAGAGGAATAAGTTCTGAGGTTTTTTTTGCACCATTTATTGCAGAAAATCTAGCCGCTGCAAAAATATCACCTTTTTTAATTTTTTTATTTTTTATTTTTTCTAATATTTCTTTGTTTAAATTAATGTATCCCTCTGCTAAAGCCTCTCTTTTAGTTTCTTCTTTATCTGAAATATCAACTATGTTCATTTCTCCCCTTTCATTAATATGAGTTAAAGATTTATCCATTTCCATTTAGCAATTTCTTCAATAATACAAAAAATAAAATTTTTAATAAAGCTATTATCAATTTTTTATACTAAGCATTAATTTATTAATTAAATATCAATTTAATTTTGGCTAACAGTCAATCAAATCATTATTTTAATTTCGAGGATGATTTTATTAAAGACTTAAGATGCATTCCTTTATGTGTAAGAAGGAAACTTGATTTAATTGGAATAAAATTAAAACTTACTCATTGGCAAGATTTTAATTTAATTGAAAAAAATAAGATAGTAGATTGGCCAGATTCAAAAAACGATCTCATTGATTTAAAAACTTTTTTAAAAGAAATTACATCTACTTCAAAATATGGAGAAGCAAAAGAAATAGAAATTTCAATTAATCAACCTTGGCAAAATAAAAATAAAGTTCCTGACCAAGTTTTAAAATCGGCACTAGCAAGGGGAATTAATATTTCAGTTGAAAAATGGAGAAATTTAAACGAATTAGATAGATTTGCTTTTTGCAAATTAGTTAGACCAAATCATGAACACAACAATTTGGATAGAGCATTTGATGAGATTCTGAGATAAGATTATTGCCTAGTTTGGAACAATTATTACTGAGCATGCTTTTAATTCCGGTTGTTTTGATATCGGGCATGACTTTTCATGCATCAAAGAGTTTACTTCACACATATTTTTTTGACTAAAACCCCAATGCATTGGTAAAAAAACTGTACCTGCTTTAATTTTGTCAGTAATCTGAACTTTTGCTTGAACTTCCCCTCTTTTAGATTTAATTTTTACTATTTCATCATTTTTAATTTTTAAAGATAAAGCATCTTTAGAATTAATTTCCAATAACGGTTCTGGATTCTTTTTTGTAAGTTTTTGAACTTTAGAAGTTCTTGTCATTGTATGCCATTGACTTAGATATCTTCCAATTGTCAAAATTAGTGGGTACTCATCTGAAGGGGGTTCAGCTAACCCAATAGGATCATCAATACAAAAATTTGCTTTGCCAGTCTCAGTTGGGAAATAACCATCTTCATATAATCTTTTTGAAGATGTACTAGGTAGGCTGCCTTTAGGATAAGGCCATTGTTGAGGACCATGATTTTTTAATAATTGATATGACAAACCGCTCATATCGCATAATCTTTTTGTAGTAGTTTTTAAAAATTCATCATAAACTTCCGATGAAGATTCATATTCAAATTGTTTGAAATAGCCGATCTTCTGTCCTAATTCAGCAAATATTTGCCAATCTGGTTTTGAATTTTTATTCGATTCTCTGAAAGATGGGCAAAGGGTTACTCTTCTTTCTGAATTTGTCATAACACCATCTTTTTCGCTCCATTGAGCTGCGGGCAATACTAGATGAGCATATTTAATTGATTCACTTTGTTCATAAGATTCGTTGAGGATAATTAAAGGACATTTTAAAAGTGCTTTTTTTACAAAGTTTAAATTAGGCATGCTAACCAAAGGGTTCGTAGCTGCAATCCACCAAATTTTCACAGATCCTTTTTTTATAGCTTCTATTTGTTCAAATGCAGATAGACCCTGTTTTGCAGATATCTTTCCCTCAGGGAACCCCCATATTTTTTCAATTTGATTCCTATCTATTTTATTTTTTACAAATCTATATCCTGGAAGAAGGTGCGATAGTCCTCCTGCTTCTCTACCACCCATAGCGTTTGGTTGGCCAGTTAAGGAAAAAGGACCGGAACCTTCTTTGCCTATTTGGCCGGTCATTAAATGAAGATTTATTAGCCCATTTACTGCTGCTGTACCCTCTTGCCTTTGATTCAAACC
>QCRA01000024.1 GCA_003212035.1 Prochlorococcus sp. AG-459-D04 | reverse complement strand
AGTAACAGCAAGCTCTTCGGCTGTCGCAAAATCATTCATAGTAACTTCACTTGCAGAAGAAGATAAAGGAGCAAGTAATCCTAATGCTGCAGGAGCAATTAGTAGTTTTTGAAATAATTTCATAAATAGCCTCACACCATATGTAGGGCTAAAGTTACCACAAATATAAATAGGAAACTAGTTTTATGGACAATTGATGACTAGGACAAGTATGTGCTTCTAAAAAATTCCGAAAAAAAATAAAATAAAAACACTCTTGGAATTTTCATATAAACGTGGCAAGGAGATGGCCCCATACCACCTATCACTTTCCTAAACAGATAAATTAATGGATAATAAGTAAAGAAAAGGGTGTAGAAGCTATTCCATCCACACCCCATCCACACTTTGCAATATTCTCCAAACCCCTTGATATGACTCAAATAAATTACTGGCTAATGAAAAAAGAGCGAGATGCATTTTGCTAGTCATAGCAACGGTTTTATTTTTTACCAAAAATTCTATTCGAACCTTATTCGAACTTTTTAATTGTGATTTAATAAAGAAATGAACAAATATTTATTGTTAGATAGATCTTTTAATCGTATTATTCCTCCAAAGTCTCAATCAAATGGATAGAGAAGAAATTCTTGATAATTTAAAAAAAGGAAGGGATCAACTTAACAGGAGATTCGTAAATAAAGAAGATGAGCATGGGATATTAAGAGAAAATACGGGTCTTGATAATCTGCTAAAAAGAGACTCAATGGTATATATGAGGTTAAAAGGGACAGAAAAATCTTTTTTTATTCACCCAAAATGTTGTGAATTATATAAAAAGAAAGCTAATGGCGAATATAAATTAGAAACAACTGGCACTTTAATTTTGACAACAAGAAGATTAACTTTTTGTCAGTTCTCGAAAAGGGGAGCAGCTTTAGATCGTGGAGATAATGCTTATAAAGGATATCGGCAGAGTCTTGTTGGATTTGACCCTAGCAGGGGTAAGAAAGAGGACTGGATACTTTTTTCTTATCCTTCATATCGTTTATGTAAAAACAAAATCAGAAATTTTTCTGGACCCAAAATATCCTCATTTCAAAAAAATATTCAAGAAGTTTGTGGAGAAGATTGGGTAGTCAAGGAACTTGTACTCGAAGATCAAGAAATTAAATTTGTATTTTCAGTAGAAATTAATAAAAGCATTGAAGATCAAAGCTTAGATAGGAGAAAAGGTATTCAGTTGTATCAAGTAGATGGTGTAAATAATTTACTCTCTATGAAATTGGAGCATTATATGACTTATATGAAATTTTTCTATCAAGACGTCGAATTATATCCTGAATGGGATTATCCAAAAGATGATAATGATGAACCTTTTGAAAATGATTTTTTATCCACAAAAGCAAGGAATCAACTTAAAAAAAGAATCGAAAATGAAAATGATAAATATATTTTTGAATATCAGGGGAAAACTTGGTTCGGTGCGGTCAAAAAAATCATCAAGAAAGAGGAATCTAAACCAAATTCAAAACTTACAAAATCAGAAGTCAAAGAGGATACTTTTGAGAAATTGAATGTTAAAAAAATCCCTCCAAGAGCACCAAAAGTTCAAAAGATTATTTCTGAAGATGATAATTTAGATTTCTCATCTATTACAGAAGAACTTGAAAAGCTTGCTTCTTTAAAAGAGAAAGGTTTTCTTACTGAACTAGAATTTATCGAAGCAAAAGCAAAGCTTCTAAAATCATGAAAATTTTTCTAATATCATTAGTTTCATTAATGTCATTCCCAACAGCATTAAATGCTGCATCAATGGCGAAACAAAAAGGATATGCTGCAGGAGCAATAGGTACAAATTTATGTTATTTGAGAAAAGGGATGATAAGTAAAGAAACCTTTGTTCTGAGTGTAGAAAACTTAATGCTGAGGAGAGGGTATGATACCGATCTCCTATATAAAGGGAATATTAAAAAGGCAGGCAGATTAATTGCTGACAAACTTGGAAATAATTGTAATAATCAAAAAATTTATGATGATAAAATTTTTTCAGAGAAAATTCTTAAAATCTTAAAAGTAAACTAAACTTTCTAATCAACTTTTTACTTTCCTTAGAAGATAATGTGATGGATAATTAATCTATATCCAAGAATGTTATTCTAACTTCATTCGAACCTGAAATTTTCGCCGAGATCCCATGCCACAACAGGAACCTAGCTACTGGCTAATGAAAAGTGAGCCAGCTTGATATGACTAGGTTTCTCAAATTTTCTTAAATTCTATTCTAGCAAAATTCTAGCAGATAAATTCCTCCAAATCCTCTGATATGACTGAAGAAAATTTTTGGCTTATGAAAAGTGAGCGCGTCTAGCTATTACTGGGATCTCAGGGAATCGTAATTTTTTACTCAAACTTTACTCAAACTTTTACAGACTAAAAAACTTACCGATATTGAGTTCGGTTCGAAGTAAGTAAACCCTGAAACTATTAATCTCTTTTGATGAATAGTCTTCAAATGACAAAGACACAAAGCACAAAAACTACATTAAGTAGCAAGCTAAGTGTCTTGGAAGTAATCTGCATTAATTAAAAAGGTTTTTGTACTCGTGTGTAGGAGTGCGGGGTTAACCTTGAAACCGCTAGGCTCAAGTCCTTACGAAAAGGACAAGTCCTTAAACCACTTATACCTAAGAAACACACTCATCACAAGTAAAAATAACTTGATTGACAAGTCTTCTAAAATGACAAAAGATGTCTTCTTCTTATGGCAAGGAAAGTGGGGAAAGAAAATTCTAAAAAAAAAGGTTGGGAACTTAGACAAAAAGATTCAAGTTGGGGATATGCTATTGCTCATATTATCCCCTTGGTATGGATTTATTACGCAGTAACAAGGAGAACAATTACTCCTTTTTTATACACATCAATAGGTTCTTTAATAATAGGTTTTATTGCTCCAGAAGAACTATCAACGGCTCTTCCTATATTAGCAACACCATTTTTAGCAAAGGCTGGGATCGTAGAAGCTAAAAAACATGGTTCATTAAAATTAAAAGAAGTTAATGAAGATAGTGGTGCTGAAACTGCTCAAGAGTATATAAAAAGAATTGAAAAGATAATTGATGATGATGACAAGCAGGAAGAAGTAATAAAATTAGCAACTATTGCTCTTAAATTTGAAAAAAGAAGTGATGCATATTCTTATAGATCATCTGCAAAAACTTTATTAGGTAAATACAAGGGCGCATCGAAAGATATCACAAAAGCAATAGAAATCGAACCAGTTGCTCCTTACTATTATTTGAGTGCAACTATTAAAAATGAATTAGGAGATTACAAAGGAGCTATAAGTGATTACACAAATGCAATTGAGCTAGACCCAACAGATATAGATTATTTCCAAGGAAGAGCTGATTCTAAGTTTTTATTAGATGATTATTCTGGGAGCTTAATTGATTGCAAAAAAGCGATTAAACTAGATCCAAAAGATTCTTTATCAATTGCTAGCAAGGGTAGAGCTCAATATTATTTAGAAGACTTTGAAGGTGCAATTAAAGATTTAAAAAAAGCAGTTAAATTGGATCCAGAAAATTCAATAGCACTTTACTATTTAGCATGGACAAAATACCAATTAGAGAATTTTTCAGGAGCACAAAAAGATATAAATAAAGCTTTAAAGATAGAATCTGAGGATGCCGAATTTTATAATCTAAGAGGAAATATAAAAAGAGAATTAGAAGATTATGATGAGGCTATAAAAGACTTTTCTAAGGCAATTGAACTAAATCCTGAAGGAGCAGAAAATTTCAGAGAAAGAGGTTCAGTAAAAGAATTAATCGAAGACTTAGAAGGAGCGAAAATTGATTGGGCTAAAGCTGGTGAATTAGGAGACGAGGAAGCAAAGCAATGGAGTGAAGAGATGCTTGAAGTAGATAAAAAGTAATTTCTATTTATAAGTTTTTTACTAATGAAAACTCCAAAAAACAAAATAAATCTTGTTTAGCTTTTATAGAGGGTACAAAGCTACGAGTGTGTCCCCATACCACCCATCACTTTCCTAAATAGAAACTTTGATGGATAATAAACATATAAAAAAAATTCTGATTCTAGCAAAATTCTAGCAGATAAATTCCTCCAAATCCCCTGATATGACTGAAGAAAATTTTTGGCTAATGAAAAGCGAACCTGATGCATATAGCATAGATACTTTAAAAAATGACAATGTAACTTTATGGGACGGAATAAGAAATTATCAGGCCCGAAATTTTATGAGAAAAATGAATAAAGGAGATAAAGTTTTTTTCTATCATTCGAACTGTAAACCCCCAGGTATTGTGGGACTTATGGAGGTAATAGATCTAAATATTGTAGATCCTACTCAATTTGATAAAGATTCAAAATATTTTGATCCAAAATCGAAACCTGATAATCCGAGATGGGATTGTGTAAAAGTAAAATATAAATCTAAGTCAGATAAGATTTTAAGTTTAACTGAATTAAAGATTTTATTTAATGAGGATGAGTTACTAGTCGTAAAAAAAGGTAATAGGTTATCTATATTGCCTGTCAGGAATGATATTGCGAAAATATTACTAGAAAAAATATAAAAGATTTTTAGTCCTTAAAATTCATTGAAAACATATTGCCAATATAGAGTCTCGTTAAATCCCTATTTTGAAATCCTTTTTGCATTAAAAATCCTGCAATAGCAGCTTGAAGTATCCTGTATTGATCCCAGTTAGGATGCTCCTCTACAAATTCCTTTAAAGCTTTTTGAAGGTTTTCTTGAAGTTCACATTTGAAACTTATCACTTCATCTTTATGATTTAAAACTTTTGAATTTTTGTCGTAATTTAAATTTTGCATATTTAGGAAAACTTGTTGGAATTTGAATCTACAAAACGTAGTTTTCTTCAAAATTACTGAATAGTCAACAAGCATTATCAAGGAGCAGTCTCAAGTCATAGAATTATGAGAATCAAGTCATAAAGGCGAGGGCCATGGAAATTAATTTTGTTAAATAAAGTTTTATTGAAATATAAAGATTTATATAAAATCAGAAGTTTTCCACATGCCTTAGATCCAAAGATATTTTTCTAAAAAATATTGTGGAAAAGTTGTGAAAAAATTTTTTTTTGACGGGGAAATATTTTCTAAAATTTCCAATTTTATTTATCTTTTAATCCATTGATTCCCACATGTTTTTTATTTCATAAAATAAATTTTGTGCGATTGGTATCGGCCAATACATTTCGAAGGATCTTGTTAGGTCTTGGCTTTCAAAAACAAACCTTAAACTCCATTCATTCTTTTTTCCTTCTAATTGAATATACCAAGGTAGTTGTTCTAATTCTAAAGTAATAGATTCTTCATCCATTAGTTGATCTTTGATAACTAATAGTTGTTCATTAATTCTTACGAGTAGGAGGTAAAGTGAATAAAATTCACTTTTTTGTAACTCAATTGACCAATTATCAACACTAATTAAAAAGCAAAATTTGCCTTTTTTAAAATCTCTAAGTAATCTCCATCTTTTTTGGTCTTTTACCAAAATTAGCCTGGAAGTAAATCTGGTTGATCTTGTTCATCGCTTAGTTCAATAATTGACCTTTGAACTGGTTTAATAGTTGACTCCTCTAATAAGCCATCAAAATCATCAAAGCGTCTTTGTTTAGCTCTGAAAGCAATTTTCACTGTAGTTAAGTATCTATTAGTTGATTTTCTTATCAAGCTCTCACCTCTCTTTGCAAGATCATTAGAATCAACTCCTGCATTGTTAGATATGTTCATTAAAAAAATTTTTTTACTATAAAATGTATTTTACAATTTATTCGACCGTTTCAAAACATAAATTACAAAAAGAACTTAATTGTTTTAATTAATCTTATATGGAAGAAAGTTTATCTGGAACACTTGCTATTGATTTAGGGAACACTAATACTGTTTTAGCTTTTCAAGATCAAAAAGATATAAATTCTGTTTTAGTTGAAATACCAAATATTACATCTTCTCCAGGAGTGATTCCTTCAGCAGTTTGGTTCGAGGAACCTTCAAAGACTGCTAAGATTGGTATTAGTGCTCTAGAGATGAGGGGAAACTCAAATTCTGATTTATTTTTTCATTCGAACTTTAAAAGATTAATTGGAAATTCTATTGAAAAAAATAATCAAAAAAATATTTTAAACCCTAATGAATGTGGCGAAAAATTTTTTCAAATTTTGTGGGCAAACATTCCGCACAAGTATGAGATCAAAAGACTTGTTTTAACTGCTCCTATAGATACATACAAGGGTTATAGAGAATGGTTAGTAAACCTTTGCGAGGATATATCTGTTGATGAAATAGCTCTTGTTGATGAGCCTACTGCGGCAAGTTTAGGAATAAATATACCATTTGGTTCAAAAATTATGACATTAGATATTGGAGGAAGTACAGTCGATATGAATATAGTCAAAATAGAGGGGGGAGAAGGAAAATCTGGTCCAATAGCTGAACTATTAAAATTTAAAGGTAATGATGTAAGCTCAATTTCAAAACAAAAAATTAGGTGTGCTGAAATAATTGGAAAAACAGGTTCAAAACTTGGTGGGAAAGATATTGATCAATGGATAGTTGATTATTTTATTCCAGGTAATAATTATGTTACTAATCTTTTAAAGGCAGAAGAAATAAAATGTAAACTCAGCTCATCCGCAATCAAATATGAAAATAAGTATCGAATAAAATTATTTACTGAACAAAAACAAGAAAGTGACTTTTATCTAAGTAAAGAGATATTTGAGAACATACTCATTGAAAATAATCTTCTTAATCATCTTAACTCTTTACTCAAAGATTTATTAAACCAAGCAAGAGGCAAATTCTGCACAGTTGACGACTTAAATGCAATTGTTTTGGTTGGTGGAGGAACTCAAATACCATTGATTAAAGAATGGATAACAAAAAAAATTCCAAAGATTCAAATAAAGTCGCCGCCTCCTATTGAATCAATAGCTTTGGGAGCTTTAGCAATGACCCCTGGGGTGAAAATTAAAGATATATTAAATAAAGGATTATCGATAAGGTTATTCAATAAAAGAGAACAAAAACACTTTTGGCATCCTATTTTTTGCAAAGGTCAAACATGGCCAACAGAAAAACCATTTAAACTGATCCTACAAGCTAGTCAAAATAATCAGAAAATATTCGAAATCATAATTGGAGAGACACAAAAAGAAAGAGCATATGATGTTATTTTCGAAAATGGATTACCGAAGTTATCAGAGGTTCAAAATGAAGAAGAAATTATAAAATGGGACAAAAAGCCACTCAAAATAGTACTAAAAAATGTATCTAATATTGGACAAGACAACTTAAAACTTTTTTTTAAAATCACGGAAAGTGCTGATTTGTTAGTTAAGTGTTTTGATATTAAAGATGAATTTTTAGGAGAATATAATTTAGGAAATATCTTCTGAAAGCAAGCTATTCAAGAAAACTCCTTCTTCATTATCAACACTATGTAAACGTAAACTAATACTTTCAATTTTACTAGTAGGCACTTTTTTACCACAAAAATCTGGTTGAATAGGTAATTCTCTATGACCTCTATCTACCATTACTAATAACATCACTCTCTGAGGTCTTCCCCATGAATATAAAGCATCCATTGCAGCTCTAATTGTTCTTCCTGTGTAAATTACATCATCTATTAAAAGAATTTCTTTTTCCTCAATAGGAGTTGGAATATCTGTAATTTTTATGAGACGAGTTCCAACTCTATTTTGATCATCTCTGTAAAAAGTTGGATCAATTGTTCCTTTGCTAACTCTTAAACCTGTCTTAAAGAATAATTCTTTTTCTAGCACTTCGGCCAGCTCGATTCCTCTAGTCGGGATACCAACCAATAGAAGGTTATCCAGTTCTTTTACTTTTTCGATAATTTCGGAAGTTAGACGTGAAATTGTCTTTTTAAGCTCAACTTCAGAAAGTATTACGATCTTTTTTGTTTTCTTGGACATGATTTATCAATAAATAAAAATCGTCTAACTATTTCCATAAATTAGCAAAAGCTAACCATGTTAAATATAAATTGTTAAAGAGTAACGTTTGAAGCTAAATTTAAGATTGGATCAGTAAAAAATGAATTTGATCTAAACATGTCAAAGATTAGCAGCAAAAATATAAAAAGATTAAGTGTTCCACAGAGCCCTGTAGTTCTAGCAATATTGGATGGATGGGGATATCGAAAAGAAAAATCAGATAATGCCATAAAAACTGCCAGTACACCGATCATGGACTCTTTGTGGCATGCTTATCCACATACATTAATAAGTGCTAGTGGATCTGATGTAGGCCTCCCAGATGGTCAAATGGGTAATTCAGAGGTAGGGCACCTTACTATTGGTTCAGGAAGAATAATTCAACAAGAACTTGTAAGAATTTCAAATATTGTAAAAAAAAATCAGTTAGGTTTGGTTAATGAGTTATCAGAGATAGCTGATTCATTAAAGAAAAATAATTCTACTTTGCACATAACAGGATTATGTTCGGATGGAGGAGTTCATAGTCATATTGATCATTTATTAGGTTTAATAAAATGGGCATCTGATAATGAAATCAAAAAAGTTGCAATCCATATTATTACTGATGGAAGAGATACTCCTGCAAAAAGTGCCTCTAAATATCTAAATCAAATTGAGTCATGTATAAAAAAATTTAATACAGGCGAAATAGCTTCTATATGTGGAAGATACTGGATAATGGATAGAAATCTTTTATGGGATAGAACAGAAAAAGCATATGCTAATTTGACTGATCCAGATATTCAAATAACAAATATTTCTCCTCAGGATTACATTGAAAAAAGTTATGCCAAAAACATAACCGATGAATTTATAGAGCCTATACGAATTTCTGAAAACTATCTTAAAGATGGTGATAGTTTGATTTGCTTTAACTTTCGTCCAGACAGAGCAAGACAAATAATCAAATCCCTCTCAATAAAGGAGTTCACAGATTTTGAGAGAAAAAACTATCCAAATCTAGATCTTGTCACTTTTACTCAATATGATCAGAACTTTCCCGTTAAAGTTGCATTTCCTCCTGAATCACTTAACAATTTTATAGGCCAAATAGTTTCAGAAAACGGGCTAAAGCAATACAGAACCGCGGAAACAGAAAAATATCCTCATGTAACATACTTTTTCAATGGAGGAGTTGAAATTCCTTTACCTGGAGAAGAGAGACATTTGATTCCATCTCCAAGAGTCGCAACTTATGATATGGAACCCGAAATGTCTGCGGAGGAACTTACTATTAGTTGCTCTAAAGCAATTAAAAGTGGAAGTTATTCTTTTGTTGTAATCAATTTTGCTAATCCTGATATGGTTGGTCATACAGGTAACATGGATGCAACAATAAAAGCTATAGAAAAAGTAGATAAATGTATTGGTAAAATAGTTAATGCTACCGGAGAAATGGGTGGAAGCGTTCTTATTACGGCCGATCACGGTAACGCAGAGGTTATGAAAGGACCTGAAGGAGAACCATGGACAGCTCACACAATTAATAAAGTTCCATTAATTTTGATTGAAGGTGAAAAAAGAAAAATCCCAAATATGGGAAATCAAATTAATTTAAGAGATAACGCTGGCTTAGCAGATATTGCTCCAACTTTATTGCAATTATTAAATCTACCAATACCGAGAGAAATGACAGGCAAATCACTTATTCAAGAAATTGAATTAAAAGGTTATAATAAAGTCGTTCAACACGTTTAATGTTAATAAAAGTTGTTTAAGCAATGATTCAAATTATTAGTTGGATATGGGTATTCTCTGGAGTTTTTCTCATTCTTTTAGTTTTACTTCATAGTCCTAAAGGTGATGGAATGGGAGGAATAGCTGCAAGTGGAAGCTCAATGTTCAACAGCGCAAGTAGTGCAGAGGCCTCTCTAAACAAAATAACTTGGACTTTTTTAGTGATATTTTTGTCTCTTGCGATTATTCTCAGCGCTGGCTGGATTTCATAAAAATTGAATAAAAAAGGGACCATCTTAATGATCCCTCTTAAATAATTAATTAAACAACTATTGTTTAGTTAATAATCGAAGTCACCGCCCATACCAGGAGCGCCTGCAGGAGCAGCTGAATCTTTTTTCTCAGGTAAATCTGCAACTATACATTCGGTAGTTAGAACCATTCCTGCAATTGAAGCTGCATTTTGTAATCCTGAACGTGTAACTTTCGCAGGATCAACTATTCCAGCAGAGGACATGTCTACATATTCTCCAGTAGCAGCGTTAAATCCATCATTAAATGGTTTAGTTTTTACATTTTCAGCAATAACAGCTCCATTAGAGCCTGCATTCTCAGCAATTCTCATGAGAGGAGCAGTTAGTGACGCTTCAACAATGTTAGCTCCAATTAATTCCTCGCCTTCTAAATTTTTATCGGCCCATTCTTTTAGGATAGGAGATAGATGAGCGAGAGTTGTTCCTCCTCCGGGTACAATTCCTTCTTCAACTGCAGCTTTTGTTGCGTTAATAGCATCCTCAAGACGAAGCTTTTTATCTTTCATCTCAGTTTCAGTAGCAGCCCCAACCTTAATCACTGCTACACCTCCAGCTAATTTAGCTAGACGTTCTTGAAGCTTTTCTTTATCATATGAGGAATCCGTTTCATCCATTTGCTTTTTAATTTGATCACATCTAGCTTTAACTGCTTGCTCATTACCTTCAGCTACAATAGTTGTGGTCTCTTTATTGATAGTTATTCTTCTACCAGTTCCAAGCATATCTAAGGTAGCATTCTCTAATTTTAGACCTGCATCTTCAGTAATAAGTTGACCATTAGTTAAAACGGCCATATCTTCAAGCATAGCTTTTCTTCTATCACCAAATCCAGGCGCTTTTACCGCTGCAACATTTAAAACACCTCGTAATCTATTGACAACAAGGGTTGCTAAAGCTTCCTTTTCGATATCTTCTGCGATAATAACTAGTGGTTTACCAGTTTTAGCTATTTGTTCCAAAACGGGAACTAAATCTTGGACTAAGGCAATTTTTTTATCAGTCAGAAGGATATATGGTTCATCTAAAACAGCCTCCATTCTTTCTGTGTCTGTTGCGAAGTAAGGTGAAATATAACCTTTATCAAAGCGCATCCCCTCAGTAACTTCTAATTCAGTAGTCATTGATTTTCCTTCTTCTAAGGAAATAACACCTTCTTTACCAACTTTATCCATAGCATTGGCAATCATTTGACCAACTTCTTCGTCGTTACCAGCAGCAATTGTTCCACATTGTGCTATCGCATTGCTATCACTAATAGGTTTGGAATTCTCTTGAATTTTACCAACTAGAAATTCAGTCGCTTTGTCAATTCCTTTTTTCAAGGTAATTGCATTAGCTCCTGCAGCGACGTTTCTCAACCCTGCTTTAACCATTGCATGAGCTAAAACAGTAGCCGTTGTAGTACCATCTCCAGCTGCATCATTAGTTTTTGAAGCAGCTTGTCTGATTAAAGCAACCCCTGTGTTTTCAATGTGGTCCTCTAATTCAATCTCTTTCGCGATAGTTACACCGTCATTGATAATTTGTGGAGCACCAAATTTTTTCTCTAGTACAACATTTCTTCCTTTTGGTCCAAGCGTTACAGCTACAGACTCAGCAAGGATATCAATTCCTCTCTCGAGCGCTCTACGAGCTTGCTCATTGTAAATAATTCTTTTAGCCATGTTTAGGCAGTAATTTAGTAATAAGTTTTAATAATTTTTGAAACAAATATTTTAGCTTACTACAGCCAAAATATCCTTTTCTGAAAGCAAGACATATTCATCTGCTCCCAATTTAATGTCTGTGCCAGCATATTTGCTGTACAAAACTTTATCGCCAATACTCACTTCTGGAGTTTGTCGAGAACCATCGTCATTAAGTTTGCCAGGGCCCACCTGAGCAACTTCTCCAACCTGTGGTTTTTCTTTAGCTGAATCAGGCAAAAGAATGCCCCCAGCAGTTTTTTCCTCAGATGCGGAAACTTTAATAAATATTCTATCTCCCAGTGGTTTAACTGTAGAGACTGTAAGTGAAACAGCTGCCATAGATTAATGGAGGATCATGATTGGGACGCTTTGCGTCATAAAAATGGAAAGAGAATTTCTCTATCCGTATCATCAACAACATAATCTGCAAAGAGGCAATTAAACCATACTTAAACTGTGCGGGTGGCCGAACCCATTTAACGAATCTACCCGTGAGGTGGTAGTATTTTCGGATTATGAGCTGTTTAAACCAGCTATTCATCACCAATTAATAAAAAATGGTAGCAACTCCATCAATTTCACAAACAAAAGGCGTAGTACGTCAGGTAATTGGCCCAGTTCTAGATGTAGAATTTCCAGCAGGGAAATTGCCCAAAATATTAAATGCTTTAAGAATTGAAGCCAAAAATCCTGCTGGACAAGACATAGCGCTCACTGCAGAGGTACAACAGCTACTTGGAGACCATAGAGTCAGAGCAGTAGCTATGAGCGGCACAGACGGCCTTGTAAGAGGCATGGAAGCAATCGACACAGGTGCACCGATATCTGTACCTGTAGGAGAAGCAACTTTAGGAAGAATATTTAATGTTTTAGGAGAACCTGTAGATGAACAAGGTCCGGTAAATACTCAAGATACTGCTCCAATTCATAGAGCTGCTCCAAAATTAACTGATCTAGAAACTAAGCCAAAAGTTTTTGAAACTGGTATTAAAGTTATCGACCTTTTAGCACCTTACAGGCAAGGAGGAAAAGTTGGATTATTTGGAGGTGCTGGTGTTGGGAAAACGGTACTTATTCAAGAATTAATCAATAATATCGCTAAAGAACATGGTGGAGTTTCTGTATTTGGCGGGGTAGGGGAAAGAACTAGAGAAGGGAACGATTTATACGAAGAATTTAAAGAATCTGGAGTTATCAATGCAGATGATTTAACTCAATCAAAAGTTGCATTATGTTTTGGACAAATGAATGAGCCACCTGGCGCAAGAATGAGAGTAGGCTTATCAGCACTTACAATGGCCGAACATTTTAGGGATGTTAATAAACAAGACGTTTTACTCTTTGTTGACAACATTTTTAGATTCGTTCAAGCTGGTTCTGAAGTATCTGCATTACTTGGAAGAATGCCTTCAGCTGTTGGATACCAACCAACTCTTGGAACTGATGTTGGTGAATTGCAAGAAAGAATTACATCTACATTAGAAGGGTCAATAACATCGATTCAGGCTGTTTACGTACCTGCTGATGACCTAACAGACCCTGCTCCAGCCACAACCTTTGCCCATTTAGATGCTACTACCGTGCTCGCCAGAGCTCTTGCAGCTAAGGGAATTTATCCGGCAGTAGATCCACTAGACTCAACAAGCACTATGCTACAACCATCAGTTGTTGGCGATGAGCATTACAAAACAGCCAGAGCTGTACAATCAACTTTACAAAGATACAAAGAACTTCAAGATATTATTGCAATTCTCGGTTTAGATGAGCTTTCTGAAGAAGATAGATTAACAGTTGATAGGGCCAGAAAAATTGAAAAATTCCTTTCACAACCTTTCTTTGTAGCAGAAATATTTACAGGAATGTCTGGTAAATACGTAAAATTAGAAGATACCATTGCTGGTTTCAATATGATTTTGTCAGGTGAATTGGATGATTTACCAGAACAGGCATTTTACTTAGTTGGTAATATTGATGAAGTTAAAGCAAAAGCTGAAAAAATAAAATCAGAAAAATAAATATTTGAATAAATATATTTAACCTTCAATAATTTTAAATTTATGGCAATCTCTTTAAAAGTTTTAGCTCCTAACAAAAACGTTTATCAAGGCGAAGCTGAAGAAGTAATCCTTCCTAGTACTACTGGTCAAATTGGTATACTACCAGGACACATCTCTTTAGTTACTGCGATAGATATTGGTGTTTTAAGGCTAAGAATGAACTCACAGTGGAAATCAATAGCTTTAATGGGAGGCTTCGCTGAAATTGAATCAGATGAAGTCATAGTTTTAGTAAACAATGCTGAGATTGGTTCTGAGATTAATGTTCAAAATGCTGAACAAGATCTTAAAGAAGCAAAATTAGTAATAAGTAAATTTCCTGAAAATGAAAAAGATCCAGAGAAAATTAAAGCCTTGAAAGAGGTTTCGAAAGCTGAAGCTTGGATTCAAGCTGCAAAGAACTAAGATTTAAGCGGTTCCACAAAAAGTTACTTCAGGAAACTTTAATTTGGCTTCTTCTAATTTTTTTGTTTTACCTTCTTCTTGCCAATAATTTATTACTTCAGTGGCTTTATTCAATATTTCTACTCTTTCATTATCTGTAATCCAACCTTTATTCTCTAGTTCACTTTTTAATTTTTCCCAAGCATCATCTCTTGGCCAAAAATAATAAGCAGTGAGAGGGCTCGGGCCTCCACCTACTATTTGATCAACTGCTAAAGCAACATTATCAGGTAACCATAATACTTTTATTATGAACCTTCCTTCGTCAGGTTTGGGCGTATAACCAGTAGGTACTCCTTCTTCATCAATTGTGGCAGCTGCTAGCACAGCAGTGGCACCCATCATTCCTGAATTAGGAGAGGAATTTTTAGACTTTGGTGCATCACTGTTTTTCCCCTTATTTTCTGTTGAATTTTGATTTAACTTATCTGATGAGGTCATTCACTTGTTTATGTTTTATAAATAATTTATCAGTTTATGGTCACATTTTGATTGTTTTATTCAAAATTTCTTGATTTTAATTATTGATACTGTCTAAATAGGATTTTTATCTTTCATAAGATACTTCATAAAAGTCATAAATTGTAGCTTCCAAAGAATCCCAAAGATCTTTGGGGATATCGTTTTCTTCAGCAAACATACCTAGCTGACTAGCTAAGCCTCTCGCTTGTGAGAGCTTCGAATCATATGAATCAGACTTATTCATTTTTGAACTTTAAACTTTATAAAAATAAATCTATTAACTAAATAAGTCAAATTTTAGAATTCTAAATCAGAAATCTCTTTATGTGCAGCAATACTTAAAACTTCTGGGTTTGCATCTTTGACAAGAACATCATCTTCTATTCTTATCCCTATGCCTTTCCATTTCTCGTCTATAAGAGGTTGCCCCTTAGGGACTGGGATCCTATCACTTATATAGATCCCAGGTTCTACCGTAAGAATCATTCCATTCTGTAATGGCACTTCATAGTCTCCCATTCTGTATGCTCCAACATCATGAACATCTAAGCCGAGCCAATGTCCAGTTCTATGCATGTATAGATGTTTATATGATTGATTCTCTATTATCTCCTCAGTACTGCCCGATAATAAACCAATTTCCTTTAATCCTTCTATCAGAATTGTTAAAGCAACATTATGAATAGCACTAGAACTTGATCCAGTAATGGCACTTTTAATTGCATTTTTCTGTGCACTTAATACAATTTCGTAAATAACCCTTTGCTCTTTAGAAAATTTTCCACCTATTGGGATAGTTCTTGTTATGTCTCCATTGTAATAATCAGGTAATGAGCAGCCAGCATCTACCAACAATAAATCTTCTTTCCTCAATGGTGAGTTATTTGAAGTGTAATGCAAAATACATGCATTATCTCCTGAAGCAACAATAGAATTATATGCAGGTCCCCTGGCCCCTTTTTCCAAAAAGAATCCCTCTAGAAGACCCTGTATTTGCCTTTCATTTTTCTTTGATGAGATAGATTCTCTTACTAGTTCGTGAGCTTCTGCTGAAATTTGTATAGCCTCTCTCATCCTGTTAATTTCAAATTCACTTTTAATTAATCTCATCTCATTTAAATAAATTTCTGGAGACTTTATAGAATTTGCACCAATTCCTGATCTTGATCGATTTTGAAGTTGTTGTGAAAATATCTCGAGTACTATTTTTTCAATTAATGGATTCTTACCTATTGAAAAAACAAGTTCATCGGAACCATTTATATAATCCGGAAGTAAATCTCTTAGTTCGGATATTGAGTGAGCTTTGTCAGCCTTAAAATCTTTTTCTGCGCCTTCTAAACCCCATCTAAAGCCATGCCAGACTTCACTAATAATATCTCTGGGAGCGACAAACATAATAAATCTCTCTCCCTTTGGCTTATGCGACAAGAAAAGAGCAATTGCATCCGGCTCATCGAAACCAGTTAAATACCAAAAATTACTATCTTGTCTAAAAGGGTATTCACAATCAGCATGATGCTTTACAAGATTAGCTCCTGGGATAATAGCAGCTTTTCCATCTAATTTATTTAGGAAAATTTCTCTTCTTTCTTCAAAAACTTTATGGTCAGGTTCAAACATAAATTCAGTATTGGCGTGTTTAAAAAAAAAATGGAAGAATGAATTAAAACAGATTTAGTACCTAATCTACTTTAATGGAACCAAGTGTTTACGGTTTAATTTTACTCATAGTTATTATTTTAATTGGATCAGCATGTTGTTCGGGAGTAGAAGCAGCTTTTTTAGCAGTAAATTCAATTAGAATTTTAGAAATTGCCTCAAAACAAAAGCCAAAAAGTTCTGCAAATCAACTTCTAAAACTTAGAAAACATCTTGGACGGACACTAACTGTAATTACTATTACTAATAATGGATTTAATATAATTGGCAGTCTTATTTTAGGAGTATACGGAGCATTGGTAATAAATAGCAGTTTTGGTTTAACCCTTTTTTCAATAGCTTTTTACATACTAGTTGTTTTAGTAGGAGAAGTGCTCCCCAAAGCTCTTGGCACAAGATTTTCACTTCAAATAGCATTATTATCGGTTCCTATCTTGAGATTATTAAATACTTTGATGAGGCCATTCTTGATATTAATTGAACAGATATTTCCAGTTATTACAGCAGAAAACGAAATTTCAACTGATGAAGAAGAAATTAGACAAATGGCAAAAATTGGAAGTCAGAAAGGTTTTATAGAAGCTGATGAGGCAGCAATGATATTTAAGGTTTTCCAATTAAATGACTTAAAGGCCAAAGACTTAATGACCCCTAGGGTATCGGCACCTTGTCTTGATGGGTCTTCAAATCTTAATGAAATTTCAAAACTCATAATGTCTGACAACTCTCCATGGTGGGTTATTTTGGGAGATAAAGTTGACAAAATACAAGGAGTAGTAAAGCGTGAAAAAATGTTGGCAGAATTAATTAATGGAGAAAATAAAAAATTACTATCAGAAATTTGCGAGCCTGTGGACTACATTCCCGAAATGATTAAAGCAGATCAATTATTAACTAAATTTGACAAGAATCATAAAGGAGTGAAAGTAGTAGTAGATGAATTTGGGGGATTCGTGGGAATTATTGGTGCAGAAGCTGTGTTATCTGTATTAGCCGGTTGGTGGAAAAATAAATGATGAAACAAATTAAAATTAAAGAAAATTATTTACTGTTAAAAAAATGGTGGGAGACCATTGATCTAACCAATTATGAAAAAAGTTTTTTTAATAGAGAAATAATTTCTTTTAATCAACAACTTTTAAGACTCAAAGAAAAAAAAATAAGAATTGGTGCATATGGCAAATCAGGTGTAGGAAAATCTTCTGTTCTAAATTCCTTATTAAAAAAAGACATATTCAAAACAGATATTATTAATGGGACCACAAAAGAAATTCAATCGGAAACTTGGACTCTTGAAGATCAAACACTCAATAGTTTAGAGTTGATAGATTCTCCAGGATTTGATTTCTGCAATATTAAATCCCCAGAAAAAGTTTTCTCTTTTATAAATCATTCAGACCTTATTTTATTTATAGTTTCGGGAGATTTAAA
>QCRA01000023.1 GCA_003212035.1 Prochlorococcus sp. AG-459-D04 | reverse complement strand
TCTTCACTGGGTAAGATAAGTGATTTCAGAATAACTGATGGTAAAGGTATTGGAGTTGTCTTGCAATTATCTAATGGAAAAGAGCAATGGTTTTTTGAGGATGAAATTGTTAATACTCTCAAGAATACAAAAAAAAGTCCTAACCAACCTAAAATGACAGCTAGTGATAACAAGCTTGAACCTAAATCACGCTGTAGCAAATTATCCATATAATTTTCTTAAAATTAGATAGATGTAATTTTACTTTATTAAATTACTTATTCAAAGCGAAAATCGCCGACATTCAGATTTATTTAAATTCTTTGTAATTGGCATATTTAATAGAAATGATTTGTGAGCTAAAATTCAGTTAGAAATTAATTCAATATTTTGGATCTATCTTTGAACTCATACATTGGAATATTATTTATCATTATTGGACTAGTAGTTAGAGTTGACTTTAAATTCTCTATTCAAAAGGATCTCAAATAATATCTATAAAGATCTTTTTAGTACGATATAAAAAACTTCAGTTCTATTAAATTTTATAATTGTTTTAACTATTGTAAAGACTAAAAAAAGCAGCCCTGAAGCTGCTTCCAAATGGTGGCGGGGGGGAGATTTGAACTTCCGACCTTCGGGTTATGAGCCCGACGAGCTACCAGACTGCTCTACCCCGCGTCATATACATAGCATACATCTGAAAGGGTTATTTTTCCTGTTTTTTAGGATTCTTGGAATTTTAATTTACCTTTAACTTCAAGTCGCACTCCTTCAGAAAAATTAAAAACCTTTTCTTCGATGTCTTGAATTCTTAAGTCAGATATCCACTCTAATTGTTTTAGTAAGTGAAGACTAGCAGCATGCTTTGCTCTTTTTGAACCGTCTTCTACTTTTAAAGCTAGCCCTATCCCTTCATTTATCTTACATAGACACTGTATCCCTTCGGCACCACCTTTACCTATAACTTTCCCATGAGATGCTTTAATTATTTCGGTATCAAATTTATTGTTGTCACTTATCATTATTGGGTTTATTGTCATAGCTCTACTGATTTGTTCTAATTCAGCATTTTCGGAACTGCTTAGAAGTGAATATAACCTCGACATTTCTAATAATTTCAAATATAGAGTGGGAGCACCACAATCATCACGTTCTGCGTTTATCTCAGATGACGGGATTTTAAGTAGTTCAGAAACTATTCTGAATATTTCGATTTGAAGTGGATGATCCCCCTTTAGGTAACTATCTAATGGCCAATTCATTTTTTTGCATGTTGCTAAAAAAGCAGCATGTTTACCCGAACAATTATGTTCTAATGGACTTATCTTAGTTATTGGACATTTCAGTTTATCGATATCGATGTCATATTCCCATAATATTTTGAAGGCTTCCCTTGAATGAAGTTTAGATCCACTGTGAGACCCACATGCTAAAGCAATTGATTTTGATTCATTATTGATTTTTGATGCAGCTCCACTACTAACGAAAGGAATTGCTTGAAACGGTTTTAGTGCAGATCTTATGAAACTCTTATACTCTGGATTCCCTGCGCACATTAAAACCCTTCCTTTTTTGTCAGTAATAACAGCATGAATTTTATGAATTGACTCAATATTTGATCCTCTCATTAAGGTTGCTTGTAAAGGAGGATTGTTAGAAGTGTATAGGTTTTTAAAATTAGAACTCATTTAGAAATTGTTATATTGAAAAAACAAAATGCCAGATAAAGCTAAGACTGAAATAATAGAAAGAATCTGAATTAAATTTTTTAAAATAGGCTTTACCTCAACTGAGGCAATAAGTGATTCTTTTTCTTTCAAAACTAATGGTTTTTCCCAAACTTGACCGTCATACCAACCTGATTCCTCATATTCAACTTTTTCGGATATTAATCTTTTAAATATATGATTCCAACCCAAATATAACCTTACTGAAATTAAAAGAGGTATTGATAAGCTGCTAAAAAAACTTAATAGAGTATATTTTAAAAGGGAAGTTTTGAAATATACACTTCCTGAAGAAATAACAAGAAATAGAATAAAAGCTCCTAACCAGAACTTTATCAAAATAAGAATCAGTGACTTTTTTGTTTTTGGCCATGAAAAAATTTTAGATTTTGATAATTCTATGAATTCATTTGTGGGTTGTTGCTCTCTTGGAACTGGACATTTAGATTGATTCATAAAATAAAATCATGGAAATATAAGATTATCTCCATTACTCCAGAATGATTCAAGGTCATAATATTTTCTTATTTCTGGTTGAAATATATTTACGATCAGATCACCATAATCCAGTAAAGCCCATTTCGCTTCGTTAACCCCTTCTTTTCGTATCGGTTCGACTTTTGCCTTTTCTCTAAGCTCTCCCTCTACAGAGTTAGTTATAGATCTAACCTGTACATCAGATAATCCTTCTGCTATCAAAATCCATTCACTTATAAATGATACTTTGTCAATTTTTATAAGTTTTATATCTCTTGCCTTTTTTTCATCACATGCTTTTGCTGCCATTAAAACCAAACTTTTATTGTCCATAAACATTTTCACTTGAAACTGATTTTTCTGAACCTTCTTGCTGTGATAGTTCTGATCTTGCTTTTTCCGCACTTTTTCTTAAGGCATCTAATCTATCCTCAAAGAAACTTCTTTTTTTCTTTTTTCGTGTCTTTTCTATTAACTCTTTTAATGCCCCTCCAAGACTTTTATAAGCATTTGGAATGCTGTATCCAAATCTACAAGCAAGATCTATAGCTCTTTCATCTGCAAAAATAGCATCTTGAAGCTTTTTTTCAGAATTATTTTTTAAATATAATCTATATCCTGCAAAACTTGATAGACCAAGTGCAAGTAATAAAAGTAACCCATCTTGCACCCACAACTCTCCTATCGCCCCTCCAAGTCCTATGGCGAGAGCTGCCATTTCCCATCCATCTCTGGGAATTGTGTCATTTTGGATTTTCCCAACCTCGTGCCAAAATAATAAATTTCTATGGTCAATAGCATAGTTATCCCATTCATCTAAATCTATTTGAATTTCTACTTCATCACGACCTATTTCCTCAAGTGTTATGAGAGGTGGATCTATAGCCGCAGCAGCTTCAACAAATACCCAACTTTCATTCTCTGGAGGCAACAAATTTTTAAGTCGCTGAAGTTCACTCATAAAATATTATTTTCTTTCAATACTATAGAAACAAATGTTGCTTTTCAAGTAACTTGATTAAAATCTGATGATTTATAAGTAGCATGAGATAAATGAAGGTTTAAATTATGCCTCAAAGAGGTGATCTTAAAAAAATTCTTATTCTAGGTTCAGGCCCGATTGTTATAGGACAAGCATGCGAATTTGATTACTCTGGTACTCAAGCTTGCAAAGCTTTAAGAAATGCTGGTTATGAAATTGTCTTAATAAATTCAAATCCAGCATCAATAATGACAGATCCTGACATAGCAAGCAAAACATATATAGAACCATTGACTCCTGAAATCGTTTCTCAGATTATTTTGAGAGAAAAACCTGATGCGATTCTTCCCACTATGGGCGGTCAAACCGCGTTGAATCTTGCGGTTAAATTATCAGAGTCGGATTTTTTAGAACAAAATAATGTTGAATTAATTGGTGCTGATTTAAGAGCTATTAATAAAGCTGAAGATAGAAAATTGTTTAAAGAATCGATGGAGAAGATAAATGTTAAAGTTTGTCCATCTGGGATTGCATCTAACTTGGATGAAGCTGTGGAGGTGTCAAAAAAAATTAGTTCCTATCCACTTATTATAAGGCCTGCATTTACACTAGGTGGTGTAGGAGGTGGAATCGCTTTTAACCTTGAAGAATTTGTCGTGTTGTGTAAATCAGGTTTAGAAGAAAGTCCAAGTAACCAAATATTGATTGAAAAATCACTTATTGGATGGAAAGAGTTTGAACTAGAGGTAATGAGAGATACTGCTGACAATGTTGTTATAATTTGCAGTATTGAAAATTTAGACCCAATGGGTGTGCATACTGGAGACTCTATTACTGTCGCTCCTGCACAGACTTTAACAGATAAGGAGTATCAGAGATTAAGGGATTTATCATTGAAAATTATTAGAGAGGTAGGAGTTGAAACAGGAGGGAGTAATATTCAATTTGCAATAAATCCATCTAATGGAGAAGTAATTGTCATAGAAATGAATCCCCGTGTGAGTAGATCCTCTGCTTTGGCAAGTAAAGCAACTGGATTCCCCATAGCTAAGATTGCAGCTTTATTATCTGTCGGCTATAGACTTGACGAAATTATAAATGACATCACCAAAAAAACACCTGCTTGTTTTGAGCCATCAATTGATTACGTAGTTACCAAGATTCCAAGATTTGCTTTTGAAAAGTTTAAAGGCTCTTCAAATACTTTAAGCACTGCTATGAAATCCGTTGGTGAGTCAATGGCAATAGGTCGTTCTTTTGAAGAATCATTTCAGAAAGCATTAAGGTCATTAGAAGTGGGTGTTTTTGGATGGGAATGTGATTCGCTAGATGAATTTAAAAATGAGAGTCATATTAAAAATTGTTTAAGAAATCCTACATCTGAAAGAATTCTCTTAGTTAAAAAAGCTATGCAGCTTGGAAAAACTAATTCTTATATTCAAGAAGTGACAAATATTGATTTATGGTTTATCGAAAAATTACGTAATATCTTTAATTTTGAAAATGAATTTTTGAAAGAAAAGGAACTTTATTCTTTAGATAGGGATTTGATGTTACATGCTAAACAATTAGGCTTTTCAGATCAACAGATAGCAAATCTAACCAATTCTGATTTTTTCGAAGTGAGAAGATACAGAAAAAAACTTAATATAATCCCAATTTATAAAAATGTTGATACTTGTTCAGCAGAATTCTCGTCGTCAACTCCATATCATTATTCAACTTACGAAGAATCTTTCATAAATTTTAATTCTCAAATTTTTGATAGCGAGATTTCAGAAAATAGAAAATCAAAAAAAATTATGATACTTGGAGGAGGTCCAAACAGAATTGGTCAGGGAATAGAATTTGATTACTGTTGTTGTCATGCATCATATCAAGCCTCTACAAATGGTTATAAAACAATAATGGTTAATAGTAACCCTGAAACTGTATCAACTGATTATGACACTAGCGATATTTTATATTTTGAGCCTGTAACTTTGGAAGATGTGCTCAATATTATAGAAGCTGAAAATCCCTATGGTTTGATTGTTCAATTTGGAGGCCAAACCCCACTGAAATTATCATTACCTTTATTTGAATGGCTTAAATCTAATGATGGGCTCAGAACTGGATCAAAAATTCTTGGGACTTCTCCAATATCTATCGATCTAGCAGAAGATAGAGAGGAATTTACAAAAATACTTAAAGAATTAACTATTAGACAACCTTTAAACGGTATTGCACGTAATCAAAAAGAAGCTGAAATAGTGGCAAAAAATATAGGGTTCCCCTTGGTTGTAAGACCTTCTTATGTTTTAGGAGGAAGGGCAATGGAAATTGTTAAAGATGAGAATGAGTTATCTAGATACATCTCTGAAGCAGTTAAGGTATCGCCTGATCATCCAATCCTTCTTGATCAATATTTGAATAATGCTATTGAGATAGATGTTGATGCTTTATGTGATTCAGAGGGTTCGGTTGTAATTGCTGGTCTAATGGAACATGTTGAACCTGCAGGAATTCATTCAGGAGATTCAGCTTGTTGTTTGCCATCAATTTCTCTCTCAAAATCCACCATAGAAAATGTAAAGAACTGGACTAAATTAATTGCACAAAGATTAAATGTTGTTGGTCTAATTAATTTGCAATTTGCAGTTACGAATACAAGTAACAGAGAAAAAAAATTATTTATTCTTGAAGCAAATCCAAGAGCATCTAGGACAGTCCCATTTGTTTCAAAAGCCATAGGGAAACCAGTTGCAAAATTAGCTACCCAGTTAATGCAGGGTTTTACATTAGAAGATGTTAATTTTACAGAAGAATTTTCTCCAAAATATCAGGCGGTAAAAGAGGCTGTTTTACCTTTCAAAAGATTTCCTGGATCTGATACATTACTTGGTCCTGAAATGAAATCTACTGGAGAAGTAATGGGTTTGGCAAAAGATTTTGGAATTGCTTATGCCAAGTCGGAATTAGCAGCAGGCAATGGTGTTCCTTCAGAAGGAGTAGCTTTTTTGTCTACAAATGATTTAGATAAAAAACTTCTTGAGGAACTTGCTAGAGAATTGTTGATTTTAGGATTTACATTAATCGCAACAAGAGGTACAGCTTCATATTTGATTAATCTTGGCATTCAAGTTGAAGAAGTGCTAAAAGTTCACGAAGGTAGACCAAACATTGAGGACCTAATTCGTTCTGGACTTGTTCAATTAATTATTAATACTCCAATTGGCTCTCAGGCTCTTCATGACGATGCTTATTTGAGACGTGCTGCTTTAGAATATAACATTCCGACTTTTACAACTATTCCTGGAGCAAAGGCAGCAATTAAGGCAATCAAAGCATTGCAATGTAATAAAATTGATGCTTACTCTCTTCAAGAAATACATAATTATTAAAATTTATTCTAAATTTTTCAGTTTTTCTCTTAATTGATTGGCTAAAGAGTTTCTGCTAATTGAAAGTAATTTAAGGGTGTCCTCATGCATTTTAAGTTGTGTCTCGGCTATTTGTAATACTTTAATAGATTCTTTTATTTCATTAGAAAGTTCATTTATTAAATATTTTTTCCCTTCAAAGGTTAAAACTGGATTTGAAGAATCATTCGTTTTTTCGCTCATGGACTTACCTTTTTAATAAATAAAATAGATTTATAATTTTTTAATTAATTGTTTTTCACATAATTCTTTATAAATGCCAGGTTTATTGATTAAATCAAAATGTTTCCCAACTTCAATAATTTCGCCTTTATTGAAAACTACTATTTTATTTGCTTCCTGAGTAGTGGCTAATCTATGAGCAATTACAATAACTGTTCTACCTTTCATCGCTCTAGTAAGTCCTTCTTGGACTTCAGATTCTGATTCAGCATCTAACGCACTTGTTGCCTCATCTAAAAGCAGAATTGACGGGTTTCCAAGTATTGCTCTTGCAATTGCTATCCTCTGTATCTGCCCCCCTGAGAAATTTGAACCTCTTTCACTTATCCGAGTTTCATATTTTTCAGGAAGCTTTTCAATAAAATTGTGAGCGTTTGCTTTTTTTGCTGATTCAATAACCTCTTTTTTGGTGTATTCCCTGCCCATTTTTATTACATCAATAATTTTTCCTGAAAATAAAAAAGGCTGTTGTTGTACTATTGCAATTTTTTTTCTAATATCTTTTTTGTTTAATAATTTGAGATTTTTATCATCAATATAAATGTCTCCACTATTTGGAGTTATAAATTTTAATATTAAAGCCAACATTGTACTTTTACCAGCCCCAGATGCTCCAACAAATGCTGTGACTTCACCTTTTTTAACTTCTAAATTGATATTTTTAAGAACTTGATTATCTTCTTTGTAAGCGAAATTAACATTTTTGAAACTTATTTTGCCTTCAATTTTGGATATCCTTGTTAAATTTTCTTTATCATCTTCTATAGGTTCTAAATTTATTTTTTTCAACCTTTTTATTGAAGCTTCTGCCTGTTTATAGTCATTAAAGTTTGTACTTACATGGCTTATTGGGTCAATAAGCATCAATATTGCAGCAAAGAAACTACTAAATTCTTCGCTTGTTAGAAGTCCTAGATTGATTCTTGCCGCTCCTAAACCTAATATTGCTAATATTCCAAATGATTCTACAAAACCTACAACTGGATGTTGAAATGCGAGTAATTTTAATGTTTTATATTTTGCTTTTTTATTAGCACTTAATCTTTTGTGAAATCTATTCTCAATCCATTTTTCTGCAGCAAAAGACCTTATCGTCGACATTCCATTTATAGATTCACCTATTAAACCTGCTAAATTACTTGTTGATTCTTGACTTTTTTCAGATGCGAATAAAACTCTTCTTCCGAAACTATTAACTGAAAGAATAATCAATGGTGCTAAAACAAATGCTGATAATGTTAGTGACCAATCTAAATAAAACATATAAAATATAACAGCTATCAATTGTAAAGTGCACGGAATAGTATCCTGTGCTGTTTTATAAATAACTTCGCTTACCCTATCTGCATCTTCTGTAAGTCTATATGTGATATCCCCTGCTGAAATCTTTTCAAAAGAATTCATCTTTATTTTTTGTATTTTGCTAAATAAATTTCCTCTCATTACTTCACTAATTTCTAAAGATGGTTTTGCTATGAATACATCCTGTCCAAATTGAGCAATTTTCTGAACTAAAAATACAAATAAGGACTTAATTATTATGTTAGTAACTTTTGAAAGGTCACCAGATCCAATCGCTGGGATTAAGTTTCCTGCGAAATAAGCTAACAAAGGCCAACATGCTACATAAATAAGCATGCATATAAAACCTTTAATAAACCTATTCGAATATGGTCTGACTGGTGGTATTAATCTCAAGATATTATATATTTAATTATTTATCCTACTTTATCAATACTTTTGGGTACAAAAAACAATGAAATTAGATCAATTCTTAAAATGGAAAAATTTGGTCTCTTCTGGTGGAGAGGCAAAAAATTTTATTAAGTCCGGTTCAGTCAAAGTTAATGGTTTAATAGAAACTAGGAGAGGAAGAAAGTTAAATAAGGGAGATAAAGTTATATTTCTAAAAAATGAATTATTTTTCGAATAATTGGCTTATTAAACTCAATTTATATTAATATAATTTTCTTGGAGATAGTATTTTGAGAAAATCTGTTATTGCTGGTAATTGGAAAATGCACATGACTTGTGCTGATGCTAAGTCTTATTTAGAAGAGTTTATACCTTTAATAAAAAACATAAATGATGATCGCAAAGTTGTCATTGCGCCCCCTTTTACTGCTATTTCAACCTTTTCTGATCATTCTGATTTTGATTATTTAGATATTTCTAGTCAAAATATTCATTGGGAGGATGAAGGCGCATTTACTGCGGAAATTTCCCCCAAAATGCTTCTTGAGCATGGGGTCTCATATGCAATAGTGGGCCACAGTGAACCAAGGAAGTACTTTAGTGAAAGTGACGAACAAATTAATAAAAGAGCGGTTTTTGCCCAATCTAGTGGCCTTACTCCAATAGTTTGTGTTGGAGAAACACTAGAACAAAGAGAGAGAGGAGAAGCTGATAGAGTTATTACTAGACAAGTTGAACAAGGATTAGAAAATATAGATCCATCTAATTTAATTGTTGCCTATGAACCAATATGGGCTATTGGGACAGGTAAAACATGTGAGGCTGAAGATGCTAACAAGATATGTTCTTTGATTCGGAAATTAATAGGTTTTGATGATGTGATTATTCAATATGGAGGATCTGTTAAACCTAATAATATTGATGAAATTATGGCAATGAGTGATATTGACGGGGTGTTAGTTGGAGGGGCTTCATTAGATCCGAAGAGTTTTGCAAGAATTGCAAATTATCAATAAAAAAGATCCATGGCCAAAAGGCTGGGGACAAAAAACTTCAATTATGGGGGTTATTAATTTAACACCTGATTCATTTAGTGATGGTGGAGAATTAAACTCTTCAAAAAAAGTTTTGGATCAAGTTAATCATTTTTTGCGAAATGGTGTGGATGTTATAGATCTTGGTGCTCAGAGTACAAAGCCTGGGGCTGAAGAAGTTGGTCCTAGTATAGAAATAAAAAGATTGATCCCAAATCTGAAATTAATAAAATCAAAATATCCAGATGTTTTAATTTCTATTGATACCTTTAATTCTGAGGTCGCTTATGAAGCTCTTTTAAATGGTGCTAATTGGATAAATGATGTCACCGGAGGGAGAAGAGATATAAATATTTTGGATGTTGTATCAAAATTCAACTGCCCATTCGTAATAACTCATAGTCGTGGTAATAGTCAAAATATGAATCAACTATCTAATTACCAGAATGTATTGAGTGATGTTGAGTGCTCGCTAGAAAATTTAATAAAGAATGCTTTAGATAAAAATGTATCTGAAAGAAATATAATAGTTGATCCTGGAATTGGTTTTTCAAAGGACATTATTCATAATTTGGAAATCTTGAGAAACTTAGATTTATTTAAAAAATGGAATTTGCCAATTTTGATAGGTGCATCAAGGAAAAGATTTATAGGAGAAATTTTGAATGAGAAAAATCCAAAAGAAAGGGATATAGGAACCCTCGCAGTAAGTTGTCTTTGTTCTCAATTTAATATTGATATTGTGAGAGTTCACAACGTTAAATTAAACTATCAAATTCTGAAAGTAGCAGATAGGATTTACAGAAAATAATAAATTTATTATTCTTTAACTCCTTCGATTTTATCCTCTACCTCTTGGTATAGTTCTTTCAACTGTTCTATATTTTCATCTGAAGTTTCCCAATACCCCCTACCATTGACTTCTAGCAAAGTTCCAACAATTCTTCTGTAACTATTAGGATTAAGATCCATTAATCTTTTCCTCATCTCTTCGTCATTTATAAATGTTTCATTAGTTTCTTCGTATACAAAATTATCTACTTGACCACTTGTCGCACTCCAGCCAAGAGTATAATTAAGTCTATTAGAAAGTTCTCTAACTCCTTCGTATCCAGATTTGAGCATACCTTCATACCACTTAGGATTTAAAAGTTTTGTTCTTGAGTCTAATCTGATAGTTTCTCCAAGTGTTCTAACTTGAGCATTAGAGGTGGTTGTGTCTGCTATGTAGCTACTTGGCTCTTTCCCGTCATCTCTAAGTGTCTTAATCAATTTTGTTGGATCTGAATCAAAATAATGACTTACATCTGTTAATGAAATCTCTGAGGAATCAAGGTTTTGAAATGTAACATCTGCTGTTTTCATTACTGACTCAAATACCTCTCTTTTTTGATTCATCTCACCTGGATTATCGGCATTAAAGGCATATGTTTTACGTGATAAGTACATTTCTTGTAATTCATTTTCTTCTTCCCAAGTTGAATTTTCTACGGCTAAATTAACATTTGAACTATAGCTTCCACTTGCATTAGAGAATACTCTAGCAGAGGCTTCTCTGATAGAGGTGCCTTCTTTTTTTGCTTGTTCTAATGAATGTTTCCTTACAAAATTGGATTCCAATGGTTCATCTGCCTCAGCTGCTAATTTGACTGCCTGATCTATTAATGCCATTTGATTAATAAATAGATCTCTAAATACTCCTGAACAGTTAACTACTACATCTATCCTTGGCCTACCTAATTCTTCTAAAGGAATTAATTCTAGTTTGTTAATTCTCCCAACAGAATCTGGTTTTGGCTTTACTCCAACAAACCATAAGATTTGTGCAAGTGATTCTCCATAAGTTTTGATGTTATCAGTACCCCACAAAACACAAGCTATTGTTTCAGGCCAGGTCCCTTGCTCTTCCTTTTGTCTTTCAATTAATTTGTCAACAACAGACTTTGCTGCAGCTACTGCTGCTGTAGTTGGGATTGATTGAGGATCAAGTGCATGGATATTTTTACCACTAGGCAAAACACCTGGATTTCTTATGGGATCTCCACCTGGCCCGGGTAAAACATAATTTCCATCTAGTGCTTTAATGAGGCTATCCATTTCTTTGTCCGCGCAGACCTGTTCCAGACAGAAAAGTAAGTAATCAAATAATTTATTTAATTCCTTCTGATTAATTTCATTAAATCCATTTAATCTGCAGACTCTTAGCCAAGGGGTAGGGAAATTTAAACCAAAAACTTTAAGCAAGTCGAAAAGTTTCGAAAGAAGTGATTTTTCTAAATAAACTCTTCCATCAACAATTTTTAAAGAGTTGACCATCGCAAAAATCGACTCTCTTGCTGTCTTTATGATTTTTTCATTTAACTCTACAAATTTAAGTTCACCTTTATTATTACCATCATAAATTTTTTTAATAGTTAAACCCATGGATTCTGCGAGTAATCCAGGAAGAGATCTTAATCCCTCTTGCTCTCTCTCTAAAGATGCAATATTTACAAGTGTTGCAACAGCTTCTTCTGCTGTTGGAGCTTCTCCAATAGTATGTAGACCGCAAGGTAATAATCTACTTTCAATTTCCATCAACTGTTTGTAGACATTACCAACAAATAAATCTCTTTCGTCTATTGAAAGTTCTTCTACGTCTTTTGAAGGGAGCTCTACATCTTTGTCAAGGTTACATTGTTTAGAAGTCTCAACTATTGCATTAACTGGGTAGCTAATTTTGCAACTGGTTTCCCTATGGCTTTTGAAACAAATGGGACTGTCCTAGATGCTCTTGGATTTGCTTCAAGAATAAATAATTTTTTTTCTCTGTTACTTGTATTCGTAACTGCAAATTGCAAATTAATTAGACCAACAACATTTAATCTTTGTGCAATTAATTTAGTCCAGTTCTTTACATTTTCTATGGTGGATTTTGAGAGAGAAATTGATGGCAAACAACAAGCTGAATCTCCTGAATGAATTCCTGCAGGTTCAACATGTTCCATTAGACCAGCAATTACAACCGAACCCTCTGAATCACATAAAGCATCAACATCTATCTCAATAGCATTATTCAAATATTGATCAAGAAGGATTGGATGATCAGGCGATACCTTAACTGCTTCAGAGATGTATCTAGATAACTCATTCTCATCTTTAACAATTTCCATTGCCCTTCCTCCTAAAACATAAGAAGGTCTTACAACCAAGGGGAACCCTATATTTTTTGCCACTATTTCAGCTTCTTTTTGATTACGTGCAATACCGTTTAAAGGTTGTCTAATAGTTAATTCTTTAAGTATTTTTGTAAATTCCTCTCTATCTTCTGCTAGATCGATAGATATTGGAGAAGTCCCAAGAATTTTTGATCCAGTTCTGAGCCCATCATTAGATTTAAGCCATTCAAATAAAGGTAATGATAATTTCAGTGGGGTTTGGCCTCCAAATTGAACAATCAAACCATAGGGATTTTCAGCTTCTATAATATTGAGCACATCTTCCAAAGTTACAGGCTCAAAATATAAAATATCGCTAGTGTCATAATCAGTTGATACAGTTTCAGGGTTACTATTAACCATTATTGTTTTATAACCATTTGTAGAGGCTTGATATGATGCATGACAACAACAGTAATCAAATTCTATTCCCTGACCAATTCTGTTTGGACCTCCTCCAAGTATCATAATTTTTTTTGATTTTCTATTTTCTGAAATCTCGCTATCAAAAATTTGAGAATTAAAATTTATGAAAGATTCTTCGTAAGTTGAATAATGATATGGAGTTGACGACGAGAATTCTGCTGAACAAGTATCAACATTTTTATAAATTGGGATTATATTAAGTTTTTTTCTGTATCTTCTCACTTCGAAAAAATCAGAATTGGTTAGATTTGCTATCTGTTGATCTGAAAAGCCTAATTGTTTAGCATGTAACATCAAATCCCTATCTAAAGAATAAAGTTCCTTTTCTTTCAAAAATTCATTTTCAAAATTAAAGATATTACGTAATTTTTCGATAAACCATAAATCAATATTTGTCACTTCTTGAATATAAGAATTAGTTTTTCCAAGCTGCATAGCTTTTTTAACTAAGAGAATTCTTTCAGATGTAGGATTTCTTAAACAATTTTTAATATGACTCTCATTTTTAAATTCATCTAGCGAATCACATTCCCATCCAAAAACACCCACTTCTAATGACCTTAATGCTTTCTGAAATGATTCTTCAAAAGAACGACCTATTGCCATTGACTCACCAACGGATTTCATAGCAGTGCTTAAAGTATTTGAAGAGCCTTTAAACTTTTCAAAAGCAAATCTTGGAATCTTGGTAACTACGTAATCAATTGATGGCTCAAAACAAGCAGGTGTTTTTTTGGTGATGTCATTTATAATTTCGTCAAGTCTATAGCCGACAGATAATAAAGCTGCAATCTTAGCTATGGGGAATCCAGTTGCTTTACTTGCCAAAGCAGAGGATCTACTCACACGGGGATTCATTTCTATGACAATTACTTCTCCATTAGATGGATTTATTGCAAATTGAATATTACTCCCTCCTGTTTCAACTCCTACCTCTCTAATAATTTTCAATGATAAATCCCTTAATCTCTGATACTCCTTATCTGTTAAAGTCTGTGCAGGAGCGACAGTAATAGAGTCTCCAGTATGCACACCCATTGGGTCTAAATTTTCAATACTGCAAATTATAACAACATTGTCAGCAGTATCTCTCATTACCTCTAGTTCAAACTCTTTCCATCCAATAAGTGATTTTTCAATCAATATTTGGTTACTTGGACTTTCTTCTAAACCTGATTTACACAACACGACAAATTCTTCAAGGTTAAAAGCGATTCCACCTCCTACACCACCTAGTGTAAATGCAGGCCTTATAATAAGTGGATAGGAACTAATTTTTTTTGACACCTCCACAGCTTCATCCAAGTTAGATGCAATCCCAGATGGACAAACTTTAACATTTATCTTCTCCATCGATTCTTTAAACAATTTTCTATCTTCAGCTTTATTAATAGCTCTTAAATCAGCACCAATTAATTCAACATTATTTTGTTCTAAAAAATCCGACTCTGATAATTTAACCGCAAGATTCAACGCGGTTTGACCGCCCATAGTGGGAAGAATCGCATCAGGTTTTTCTCTCAAAATAATCTGAGAAACGATTTCAGGAGTCAATGGTTCTATATATGTTTTGCTTGCTATGTCAGGATCTGTCATTATTGATGCTGGATTTGAATTTATTAAGACAATTTCATAACCAGCATTTCTTAAAGCTTTGCAAGCTTGAGTACCAGAGTAATCAAATTCGCATGCTTGTCCTATAACAATCGGGCCTGAACCTAGAATAAGAATTTTTTTAAGATCACCTCTTTGAGGCATAATTTAAACCTTCATTTATCTCATGCTACTTATAAATCATCAGATTTTAATCAAGTTACTTGAAAAGCAACATTTGTTTCTATAGTATTGAAAGAAAATAATATTTTATGAGTGAACTTCAGCGACTTAAAAATTTGTTGCCTCCAGAGAATGAAAGTTGGGTATTTGTTGAAGCTGCTGCGGCTATAGATCCACCTCTCATAACACTTGAGGAAATAGGTCGTGATGAAGTAGAAATTCAAATAGATTTAGATGAATGGGATAACTATGCTATTGACCATAGAAATTTATTATTTTGGCACGAGGTTGGGAAAATCCAAAATGACACAATTCCCAGAGATGGATGGGAAATGGCAGCTCTCGCCATAGGACTTGGAGGGGCGATAGGAGAGTTGTGGGTGCAAGATGGGTTACTTTTATTACTTGCACTTGGTCTATCAAGTTTTGCAGGATATAGATTATATTTAAAAAATAATTCTGAAAAAAAGCTTCAAGATGCTATTTTTGCAGATGAAAGAGCTATAGATCTTGCTTGTAGATTTGGATACAGCATTCCAAATGCTTATAAAAGTCTTGGAGGGGCATTAAAAGAGTTAATAGAAAAGACACGAAAAAAGAAAAAAAGAAGTTTCTTTGAGGATAGATTAGATGCCTTAAGAAAAAGTGCGGAAAAAGCAAGATCAGAACTATCACAGCAAGAAGGTTCAGAAAAATCAGTTTCAAGTGAAAATGTTTATGGACAATAAAAGTTTGGTTTTAATGGCAGCAAAAGCATGTGATGAAAAAAAGGCAAGAGATATAAAACTTATAAAAATTGACAAAGTATCATTTATAAGTGAATGGATTTTGATAGCAGAAGGATTATCTGATGTACAGGTTAGATCTATAACTAACTCTGTAGAGGGAGAGCTTAGAGAAAAGGCAAAAGTCGAACCGATACGAAAAGAAGGGGTTAACGAAGCGAAATGGGCTTTACTGGATTATGGTGATCTGATCGTAAATATATTTCAACCAGAAATAAGAAAATATTATGACCTTGAATCATTCTGGAGTAATGGAGATAATCTTATATTTCCATGATTTTATTTTATGAATCAATCTAAATGTCCAGTTCCAAGAGAGCAACAACCCACAAATGAATTCATAGAATTATCAAAATCTAAAATTTTTTCATGGCCAAAAACAAAAAAGTCACTGATTCTTATTTTGATAAAGTTCTGGTTAGGAGCTTTTATTCTATTTCTTGTTATTTCTTCAGGAAGTGTATATTTCAAAACTTCCCTTTTAAAATATACTCTATTAAGTTTTTTTAGCAGCTTATCAATACCTCTTTTAATTTCAGTAAGGTTATATTTGGGTTGGAATCATATATTTAAAAGATTAATATCCGAAAAAGTTGAATATGAGGAATCAGGTTGGTATGACGGTCAAGTTTGGGAAAAACCATTAGTTTTGAAAGAAAAAGAATCACTTATTGCCTCAGTTGAGGTAAAGCCTATTTTAAAAAATTTAATTCAGATTCTTTCTATTATTTCAGTCTTAGCTTTATCTGGCATTTTGTTTTTTCAATATAACAATTTCTAAATGAGTTCTAATTTTAAAAACCTATACACTTCTAACAATCCTCCTTTACAAGCAACCTTAATGAGAGGATCAAATATTGAGTCAATTCATAAAATTCATGCTGTTATTACTGACAAAAAAGGAAGGGTTTTAATGTGCGCAGGGAATCCAGAGTATAAGAGTTTCATAAGATCTGCACTAAAACCGTTTCAAGCAATTCCTTTCGTTAGTAGTGGAGCTGCATCAAAAATCAATAATGAATCAAAATCAATTGCTTTAGCATGTGGGTCTCACAGTGGATCTAAACTTCATTCAAGGGAAGCCTTCAAAATATTATGGGAATATGACATCGATATCGATAAACTGAAATGTCCAATAACTAAGATAAGTCCATTAGAACATAATTGTTCGGGTAAACATGCTGCTTTTTTAGCAACATGCAAAAAAATGAATTGGCCATTAGATAGTTACCTAAAGGGGGATCATCCACTTCAAATCGAAATATTCAGAATAGTTTCTGAACTACTTAAAATCCCGTCATCTGAGATAAACGCAGAACGTGATGATTGTGGTGCTCCCACTCTATATTTGAAATTATTAGAAATGTCGAGGTTATATTCACTTCTAAGCAGTTCCGAAAATGCTGAATTAGAACAAATCAGTAGAGCTATGACAATAAACCCAATAATGATAAGTGACAACAATAAATTTGATACCGAAATAATTAAAGCATCTCATGGGAAAGTTATAGGTAAAGGTGGTGCCGAAGGGATACAGTGTCTATGTAAGATAAATGAAGGGATAGGGCTAGCTTTAAAAGTAGAAGACGGTTCAAAAAGAGCAAAGCATGCTGCTAGTCTTCACTTACTAAAACAATTAGAGTGGATATCTGACTTAAGAATTCAAGACATCGAAGAAAAGGTTTTTAATTTTTCTGAAGGAGTGCGACTTGAAGTTAAAGGTAAATTAAAATTCCAAGAATCCTAAAAAACAGGAAAAATAACCCTTTCAGATGTATGCTATGTATATGACGCGGGGTAGAGCAGTCTGGTAGCTCGTCGGGCTCATAACCCGAAGGTCGGAAGTTCAAATCTCCCCCCCGCCACCATTTGGAAGCAGCTTCAGGGCTGCTTTTTTTAGTCTTTACAATAGTTAAAACAATTATAAAATTTAATAGAACTGAAGTTTTTTATATCGTACTAAAAAGATCTTTATAGATATTATTTGAGATCCTTTTGAATAGAGAATTTAAAGTCAACTCTAACTACTAGTCCAATAATGATAAATAATATTCCAATGTATGAGTTCAAAGATAGATCCAAAATATTGAATTAATTTCTAACTGAATTTTAGCTCACAAATCATTTCTATTAAATATGCCAATTACAAAGAATTTAAATAAATCTGAATGTCGGCGATTTTCGCTTTGAATAAGTAATTTAATAAAGTAAAATTACATCTATCTAATTTTAAGAAAATTATATGGATAATTTGCTACAGCGTGATTTAGGTTCAAGCTTGTTATCACTAGCTGTCATTTTAGGTTGGTTAGGACTTTTTTTTGTATTCTTGAGAGTATTAACAATTTCATCCTCAAAAAACCATTGCTCTTTTCCATTAGATAATTGCAAGACAACTCCAATACCTTTACCATCAGTTATTCTGAAATCACTTATCTTACCCAGTGAAGA
>QCRA01000022.1 GCA_003212035.1 Prochlorococcus sp. AG-459-D04 | reverse complement strand
AGAATTAATGGAAATAATTTCATTTATTCCCGTTTCAAAAGATAGATGGGATTTGCTTGATAAACTTTTAAATGAAAATTAATGGAAACGATTCAAAATTTTCCTGAAATAACCAAAAAAGACTTTCCTCTTTTAAATAAGAACTTAAAAAGTAATGAGCAAATCATTTATTTAGATCATGCTGCAACCACTCAAAAACCAATACAAGTCTTAAAAAAAATTGATAAATATTATAGAAACTTTAATGCAAACGTACATAGAGGAGCACATCAATTAAGTGCTAAAGCAACAGAAGAATTTGAAAATGCAAGATATTTAATTAGCAAATATATAAAAGCGAATTCAACAAAAGAAATTATTTTCACAAGAAATGCTACTGAGGCAATCAATCTAGCAGCTAGATCATGGGGCGAATCTTCATTAAGAGAAAACGATGAAATTCTTTTATCAATAATGGAGCATCATAGCAATATTGTTCCATGGCAAATGGTTGCAGCAAAAAATAAATGCAAATTAAAATTTATAGGTATAGATAAAAATGGAAAATTAGATATAGACGATTTCAAATCAAAACTAACATCTAGAACTAAGCTTGTTAGCATTGTACATATTAGTAATACTCTAGGTTGTTGTAATCCAATCAAAGAGATAACTCAATTAGCTAAACAAAAAGGTTCTTTAGTGTTAATAGATGCATGTCAAAGTTTGGCACATCAAAAACTAGATGTGATTGATCTTGACATAGATTTTTTAGCGGGATCAGGACATAAACTTTGCGGTCCTACTGGTATTGGTTTCCTCTGGGCAAGAAAAGAAATCCTAGAAAAAATTCCTCCTCTCTTTGGAGGTGGAGAAATGATTCAAGATGTTTTTGAAGAGACTAGTACTTGGGCAGAGCTACCACATAAATTTGAAGCTGGCACTCCAGCCATTGCAGAAGCAATAGGTCTTGCAGAAGCAATTAATTATATTAACACTATTGGATTGAATGAAATTCATGAATATGAAAAGATTATTACTAAATATTTATTTGAAAAATTAAATCAAATAGAAAATGTTGAAATTATAGGTCCATCGCCGGAGGTGGATCCAGAGAGAGCATCACTTGCCACCTTTTATATAAAAAATATACATTCAAACGATATTGCTGAAATTCTTGATTCAAAAGGAATTTGCATAAGAAGTGGGCATCATTGCTGTCAACCTTTGCACAGACACATTGGCATTAAATCAACGGCTAGAGTCAGCATGAATTTCACAACCAATAAGGAAGAAATTGATATATTTATAGAAAAATTAAAAGATACTATTAATTTTCTAAATATCAATTCTTAAATAATATTCAAAGCATTTTTTAAAAATTCCTGAGATTTTTGCATTACTATTTTTTTATTTTCAATATTTTTAAACCCATGTCCTTCATTTTCAAAAAAAATAACTTCTGAATATTTATTATTCTGAACCAAAATTTCTTGAACTTTTAAAGTTTGTTTATATGAAATAACTTTATCTTTTTTTCCATGAAACAATAATATAGGTTTTTTTATTTTGCTAATTTGGTTTATCGGCGATCTATTTATATAATCATCATGATTTTTTTCATAATTTCCTACCAAAGAATTTAAATAATCTTTTTCAAACCTATGAGTGTTGTATTGCATATCCTTCAAATCAATAACAGGATATTTACAAATTGCTGCTTTAAAAATAGATCCATATGATAAACAATTTAAGGCAGTTAACCCACCAGCACTATTTCCAAAAATTACTACTTTCTCGCTATCAACGAGATTCGAATTAATTAATTCAAGAGCTAGTGCTATGCAATCATAAGAATCAACAATTCCCCACTTATAATTCAACCTCTCTCTATATGCTTTGCCAAATCCTGATGATCCTCCATAATTAACTTCAGCAACAAAAAATCCCTTAGATGTCCAATGTTGAACTTCAGAATTATATGATCCATCAAAAAATGAAGTTGGGCCACTATGAGCTCTCACAAGGAGCGGTGGCTTTCTAAAATTACCAACAAGAGGTTTATAAAGAAAAGAATGAGTAGATTGATCTTCAAAACCCTTAAACCAAAATATTTCAGGCTTGGAGCAGTCTTTTATATGCTCAATATATATCTGCTCAGAAAAATTTGATAAAACTTTTTCTGCAAAATCAATTTCAACTACAATTTCTAAAAAATCAGATCCATAGCCTTTTAAAAGAACTTTATTCCCAAAAACACTGAATTCACTTATTGAGGTAAAAGGAGTAGAAAATTCTTTAACTAATCGAAGATCTTTATATTGTTCCATTATTAAGCTATTTTCTTTTTTTGCTACACAAAATAAATTTTTTATAGTTCCTGAAAATTTTGTTATTCCTGAGACCCATTGTGGTACTCCATATTCAATCAAGTTCCTCTCAACTCTTTTCTTAATAAGAATATCCTCAATATCACTTACATCTAAAAACAATAAGTTCCACCATCCAGAACTATCTTCAGAACATACTAAAAGTTTTTCACTTATCCAAAAAGGTTGAAAAAAAGAAATGTTTTTTTTAGTATTGAGCAGCCTATTTGAGAATTTTTTTATTTTTTTTATCTCTCCATCTAAGTCTATTTGAGCAAAAAACAGATCATTTTTCTCCCAAGGCATGTATGGAGAATCCCACTCTACCCAAGAAAGTAAGCTAGCCGAACTATTAGAAGATAATTCTCCAGCAAAATTTTTAAATTTTTTTATTCTATAAATATCTTGTTTAGTTTTTTTTAAGTTTAAAGAAAATAAATAATCTCTTTTATTTATTTCACATATACCAAACAAAAAATTTTTTTCAGATATTACAAATGAAGAATCAAAATTTCCATCAGTTGACTTAGATAGTTGTCTAGGTTCTTGAATTGAATCGAGATATTTATTTTGACTTCTATAATTTGATGCTACCTCTTTAAAAATTTGAAACCATACTGCCTTGGTAATTTGATCTATCCATATCAAATAAAAATTATTTTTAAAATATATAGCCTTATAAGATTTACCACCATATCCATGAAAGTTATTTTTAATATTAAATTTTTTACTTGTTAATTTCTGAGGAGTCGCTTCTTTATTGTTGAATGGTCTTGCGAAAATAGCATTTTCATTGTGACCTTCACCTACAAAATCAATCCAAAAAATGGAATCCCTAATGATAGTTAATTCTTTAAAAGATGTTTTTTTAGTTACAGTTTGCCTAACTTTTAACTTATCATCATTACTCATTTAGAAAAAATATAAAGATAGTAAATTAAAGTGCTAGTATTTTTATAGCTAAACTCTTAACTAAAAACTTTTTTAACGTGGCAAACCATTTTTCACAACTTGCTAAAAAGTCAAGAACGAATGGGAACTCAGAAAAAATTGTGAAAGAACAATCAGGTAAGCCATCTCTAGACATTTATAAACTTGGTGATGATGTATTAAGACAAAATTCCAAAAGAATAACTAAGGTTGACGAATCGGTTAGAAAACTCTCTAGAGAAATGCTTCAAAGCATGTATGCAGCTAAAGGAATTGGACTTGCTGCGCCTCAAATTGGCATCAACAAAGAGCTTCTTGTCATAGATGTAAATTTTGAAGATTCAGCAGCAGAGCCTTTAATCTTAATCAATCCTGAAATTACTGACTTTGGAACAACCCTTAATTCATACGAAGAAGGCTGCTTGAGTATACCAGGTGTCTATTTAAATGTAGTGAGACCATCAACTATAAAATTAAAATTTAGAGATGAAATGGGGAGACCACGAAAAATGAAAGCAGATGGACTTCTGGCTAGGTGTATTCAACACGAAATGGATCACTTAAAGGGAATATTATTTGTTGATAGAGTTACATCAAAAGATGATTTGAACAAAGAACTTTTAAAAGAGGGGTTTAACGAAAAAGACGTTTTTTGTATTAATTAAATTAATGACTGAAACTACAATATTTCAAAAAATAATTAATGATGAAATACCCTGCGATAAGATTTATGAAGATGAGTTTTGTATTGCGTTTAACGATATCCAAGCGCAAGCTCCAGTACATTTTTTAGTGATTCCTAAAAAGCAAATTATCAGTTTATTAGAGTGTATCGAAGAGGATTCAAATTTATTAGGGCATTTACTTTTTATTGGTAGCAAAATAGCTAAATCAAAAAATTTAACTAATTGGAGAACAGTAATTAATACTGGAGCAGAATCAGGTCAAACAGTTTTTCATTTACATATTCATTTTTTATCTGGAAGAAAAATGAATTGGCCCCCAGGTTAAAACTCTCGGAACAAATCTTTATGAGTTATAAATAAGTAAAAACAAAATGAATACTCCAGATTCCTTAAATACAGAAACCAAAAATCTTTTAAATTTAATATCAAAAAATTGGGAAAATCTTGATGATTCACTCAAAACTAAATTAATAAAAATATGGAACGTTTTAACTTATAAATGGCAATTGCAAATCTTACTTAATTTACCTTTTCTACTATGGTGGGCATTAGATAAATCTTTTTCAAAAGTACATGAATTTGATGCAAGAATTTTGAATTACTTAAATTTACCTGATTGGGCACTTTCATTTATTAGCTTTGGTCAATAGACTTCTAAAAGCTATAATTTATTTTATAAAATTTGTCGAGTAATGAATAAAGCAGTTAAAAATAAATCTAAAATATTGTACCAATTACAAAAATTAAGAAAGTTATCTCAGCCATTTTTTCTTCCAATAGATCAATGTAATGGATTTCAATTCATTTGGCTTTTGATTTCTCTTCTATTTTGTGTTGGTGGCGTAGTACTTGTTGCTCTTACAGGAATAATCAGTTTTTTTGAAAGCTTTCAACCAATTTTTCTTGAAAAGTATTTCGGAGGTGTAGTAAATACTGTCAATTCAATTTGGGCTGGAAGCTGGGGATTGCTTTTCTCTGCCTTATTTCTAATTGGATCAGGCAGCTTTTTTAGCTTAAGACGTCAATTAAAAAACCGTAGATGGTTACATTGGTTATTCCTTGCAATAATTGTATTAATGCTTTTAGCTGTAAACGGAATAAACGCAGGTATTGGATTTATAGCAAGAGATTTAACAAATGCGTTGGTAGAAAAACAAGAAGATGGGTTTTATCGGATATTGGGAATTTACGCTTGTTGTTTCGCTGTGGCTCTACCAATACGTGTCTCCCAAATATTTTTTACATATAAGTTAGGCATAATTTGGAGAGAATGGCTTTCAAAAAGTTTAGTCAAAGATTATATGACTAATAAAGCTTATTACCAATTAAATCCCAATGATGAAGAACAAACTGATGTAGATAATCCTGATCAAAGGATCACAGACGATACCCGAGCTTTTACCGGGCAAAGTCTCTCTTTCACATTAGGTATTTTTGATGCACTACTAACATTTTCACTTAATATTCTCATTTTATGGAGTATCAGTACAACACTTACTTTTTCTTTATTTGGTTATGCTGCATTTGCAACTTCTATTCTTTTAATTGCTGGGAAAAATCTTGTAAAGATTGACTTTGATCAACTTAGATATGAAGCGGATTTTCGATACGGCTTAGTTCATATTAGAGATAATGCTGAATCAATAGCCTTTTACTCTGGAGAGAATCCAGAGCGAAGTGAAACTGAAAGGCGCTTAGGAGAAGTGGTGAGAAACTTTAATTTACTCATTATATGGAGAGTAATAATTGACGTCATGAGAAGATCCATTAATTATGCAGGAAATTTCTTTCCATATTTAATAATGGCAATCCCTTATTTTAAAGGTGATATTGATTATGGGCGCTTTATTCAAGCAAGCTTTGCATTTGGAATGGTCGAAGGTTCTTTATTTTTCATTGTTAATCAAATAGAAGAATTAGCAAAATTTACTGCTGGAATCGGCAGATTAGAAGGATTCCAATCAAAAGTTGAATCCATTAGTCAAACCAACCCAATAAGCAATCAAAACGTTATTTCAAATTACCCCTCCATTCTTATTAATAATGCTGACCTTTGCCCACCAGGATCAAATAAAACAATAATTAAAAATTTGAATTTGAGCATCGACAATAATCAATCACTTTTGGTTGTAGGACCATCTGGATGTGGAAAAACATCATTACTGAGAATGATTAGTGGTTTATGGGAACCCGATAATGGAGTAATAAAAAAACCAAAAATTGGGGAATTATTATTCATACCTCAAAAACCTTATATGTTGCTAGGTTCTTTAAGGGAACAATTATGTTATCCCACAGAAGTTAAGAAATTTAGTGATGAACATCTTATTTCTGTACTACATGAAGTAAATTTAAAAACCTTAGTGGATCGTTATCCTAATCTTGATATCAAACAAGATTGGCCAAGAATTCTTTCTTTAGGCGAACAGCAAAGATTAGCGTTTGCAAGACTATTACTAAATTCTCCAAGATTTGCAGTACTTGACGAGGCAACAAGTGCTTTAGATATTAACACTGAAAAAAAACTATATAATTTACTAAAAGAACGAGAACTCTCTCTCATTAGTGTTGGACATAGACCTAGCTTAAAAGATTTTCATGAAAATATTTTAGAATTAAATGGGCAAGGAGACTGGAAATTATTGACTTCTGATAAGTATAATTTTAAGGATTAGCAAAAAAAATGAATTCTAAAGAAGAGCAAACTAACTCAGAAGCCACTAACTTAGATGATGAAAGTTCTATTGAAAAGCAAAAAGATGCAGATTTTATCAATGAAAATAATGAAAACAATAAATCAAATGAAAAATCAAAAGATATTGAAGATCAATATAAATTCGGATGGAGTAGTTATTCTGAAATAACTAATGGAAGATTTGCAATGATCGGATTCTTAGCGATAATTCTAATTGAATTAATTAGTCAACAATCTTTTTTAAAATGGGCAGGAATTTTATAATTAATCATCAAATCTAGAACTATTATCTCTAGGTTTCTTTTTGTTTGTTCCCACCGTATACCTACCGCTTTGATTTTTTGAATTAGATCTCGCTGATGAGCTGACTCTACGAGCCTGACTCGGCTTTTTGACTTGATTAGCATCTTTGAATGAAGCATCCTCTACTTCAGCTGTTGAAGTTTGCTGCCTAATAGGGGATCTAGTAGGTTTCTTTCTTATTGGAGAAGAATCATCAGGAGTAGATATATTATCTTGTCTGGAAACTGCACGATTCATTCTGGGTCTTGATCCTGTTTTAACTCCATCGCGAGATAAGTTTCGCCTCTCACCAAAGTTATTTCTTTCTGATTGATTAGCATTGCTATCATCAGGAATCTTTCTTCTTCTTCTACTTAGAAGCTCCTCATTTTCGAACTGATCTGTATCTCTGGTAGATGGCCTGCTTCTGCTTACAGCTGCAGAAGGTATAGCTCTTGAAACATTCCTCCTACGAGATCTTTCCTCTGTATAGTTTTCTTCAAATTCATCTTCTTGAGGTTTAAATCTTCTTGATGGTCTTTCAGATTCTTCAAACCTATCGAAATCATCATCAAATCGACCTCTAGAGTTTCTGGGAACATTAGAAATTGGATCATCATCAAAATAAGATGACCTTCTAGCTTGATCAGTAGCAACTCCCCTTAATCGCACACTTTCATATGCGAAAAAAACTGTGGTTCCTGCTAACAAAAACTGACCAAACTGAAGGATGGGATCTAACCTCCAACCCTGAAAAAATAATATTCCCCCGCACAACAGTCCTATTGCTGCGAAAAAAACATCATAATCTCTTGCTAATGCAGGTTTAAAAGACCTTAAAAAATATAGGCCTCCACCACATACGGCTAGGACAATACCAACAATACTGGCCCAATTGAGACTAGCATTGACCACATTCTTTCTCCAAAAATTTATTTTAAAAAAGGGTTACTAAAATCCCTTATATATACAGTGTACTTAAAACTTCTACAAAAACTAGCGTCTTCCAGTAGAAGTACGATCGAGAGAATCTTTCTGACTGACAAAAATCAAAAATGCAGTTGCTGGAATAACGATAAGTAGAGCAGCAGCAATAAAACTACCTATCATTCCAACTGCGGAATTATTCGCAACTTCAGCAGAAAAATCTGCAGCTAGTACTAAACTTGAGATTTGAAACACTTTTTAAATATTAAATTCTCAATTTATAATACGAATTAAAGACGTTTCAATGGGTTATTTATTAAGATGAATTAAATAATTGTGATTTCCTTGCTTGTAAACTCTCTTCAAATTTTAGATATTAGTTTAGGAATTTCTCTTTCATATCTAACTATAGTTTTTCTAGTAAGATTAATCCTTACTTGGTACCCAAAAATTGATTTAAGTAAAGGTTTATGGTTATTAATTTCAATACCATCAAGCTATATTCTTAATTTAACAAGAAAATTAATTCCTCCTATTGGAGGAGTTGATGTTGGACCCGTAATTTGGATTGGAGTGATAAGTTTTTTAAGAGAGATTTTAGTCGGTCAGCAGGGGCTTATAAAACTTGCATTGAATACACATATTTCTTAGAGATGATTTAATTATTTCTCAGTAATTTGGCAATAATTCTTCTTCTACATATTTAGTATGTATTTTACCTTCCTTAAATTTAGATTTATTAAGTAAGGTTAGATGAAAGTTAATTGTCGTAGGAATACCAGTTACTGCGCATTCATTTAAAGCCCTATTCATACGTTTAATTGCAGTATTACGATCTTTCCCCCAGACTATTAGTTTACCAATTAATGAGTCATAAAAGGGAGGTATTTCATAGCCTGTATAAACATGACTATCCACCCTTACACCAGGGCCACCAGGAGGAAGCCACCCAGTTATTTTTCCAGGTGATGGTCGGAAATTGTGGGAAGGATCCTCAGCATTGATTCTACATTCAATAGCATGTCCGTTTAAATGAATATCATCCTGATTAAATTCCAAGTTTGCTCCACCTGCAATCTTAATTTGCTCAGCTATTAAATCAACCCCCGTAACCATTTCGGTAACAGGATGTTCAACTTGAATCCTAGTATTCATTTCCATAAAATAAAAATTATCATAATCATCAACTAAAAATTCAACTGTCCCAGCTCCTTCATAGCCGATACTTTTTGCAGCAGCAATAGCTGCGTTCCCCATTTTTTTTCTTAGCTCAGTGTTAATTGCAGGACTAGGAGACTCCTCTAGTAACTTCTGATGTCTTCTTTGAACTGAACAATCTCGCTCTCCTAAATGAACAACATTTCCAGATCTATCCGCCAAAATTTGAATTTCTACATGTCTTGGCTTCTTTATAAATTTCTCCATATATAAACCATCATTACCAAACGCTGCTTCTGCTTCGCCTTGAGCTGCTTTAAACATTTTTTCGAGGTTATTAGAATTTTCCACCAATCTCATACCTCTTCCACCTCCACCGGCTGTCGCTTTAATAATTACGGGATAGCCAATATCATCTGCCAATTTATAAGCCTCATCAACATTTGATAACAAGCCTTTACTACCAGGTACTGTTGGAACTCCAACTGCTTCCATAGTTTCTTTAGCTGTGGATTTATCTCCCATAGATCTAATAGCTTTAGGAGATGGGCCAATAAAAACTATGCCATGATCATTACACATCTCAGCAAATTTATCATTTTCAGCAAGAAATCCATAACCAGGATGAATAGCATCAACTCCTCTAGATGTAGCAGCAGCAAGTATATTTGGAATATTTAAATAACTCTTATTACTTAATGAATCTCCGACACAAACCGCCTCATCAGCAAGCTGAACATGCAGTGCTTTTTTATCTACAGTGCTAAAAACTGCTACGGTTGCAATACCTAATTCCCTACAGCTTCTGACAATTCGTAAAGCTATTTCTCCACGATTAGCAATTAAAACTTTTTCAACCATTATGAAAATTAAATTGAAGAAATGAAATGACTTAAAAAAAAAATTATTTGCCAAAGTATTCAACAAAATTTTTTAGTAATCAGAGGACATTTTTTACAATACAACCTTAAACGTTATATATGTATAAATATTTGTTTTATGCAATAGAAAAACTATTCATCATATTCAAAATGCTCTTTTAGAACCACATACTTCTTTCAGCCAATAATGTATGATATTTCTAAGGTTTAAGTATTCCTCGGTTGCTGAAAACCCTTTGCGGACGTGGCGGAATTGGTAGACGCGCACGTCTAAGGAGCGTGTGGCTTCGGCCTTGCGAGTTCAAGTCTCGCCGTCCGCATTTAATGTATTCTGGTTTAACTGGAATGAAAAAAAAATCAGTTGCAGTAGTTATAGTTTCCAATGGTCCTGGTGAATTAACTACATGGGTAAATCCCGTAATACATGAGCTTAACAAAATCAATAAATCATTATGTGATGACGATAAACACGATTTCACTCTTAGGTTAGTCCTTGTTCCTTGCCCAAATGCCACTGGTAAAGAATTTTTAGTTGCACATTCATGGAATAAATTCGAATTAATTACGAAATCCAAAAGTTTTTGGAAATTATTAATAAAACCACATTCTTTTACTAATTGGCCAAGAAAAGGGGTAGTTATTTTCCTTGGTGGGGATCAATTGTGGAGCATTTTATTAGCTAAAAGATTAGGTTATTTAAATATCACATATGCTGAATGGGTTGCGCGATGGCCTAAATGGACCAACCAAATTGCTGCTATGAATGTAAAAGTAAAAGAGTTAATACCTAAGACATATAGATATAAATGTAAAGTAATTGGTGATTTGATGGCAGATATCAAACTTCATAGCGAAATATCATTAAGAAAAGAAGAAAAACACTATATAGCAATTTTGCCTGGTTCTAAGAAAGCAAAGCTTTCTGTTGGAATTCCTTTCTTTTTAGAAGTTGCAGATCATATAGCTGAAGAAAAACAAAATATAAATTTTATAATTCCCATTGCCCCAACTACTGATAAAAGTGAATATTTATTTTTTCAAAGCGACAAAAATCCCATTGCTAAATATTACTCGTCGAAAATCAAAACAATTAAAAACTGCAAAGACTCTAGTTTTGATTATGTAATTGAGACATCAAAAAATACAAAAATTTATTTAATCAAGAAACATCCTTGCTATGAAATATTAAAAGAATGTGATCTTGCAATTACAACTGTAGGAGCAAATACTGCAGAATTAGCAGCAATTACTCTTCCTATGTTAGTTGTTCTACCAACTCAACATTTACAAATGATGAATGCCTGGGATGGTATTTTTGGAGTGATTGGAAAAATTTCATTTATAAATAGATTCCTAACTTTTATAATTAAAAACTTTTATTTTAAAAAAAAGAAATTTTTTTCTTGGCCAAACATTAAAGCAAAAAAAATGATAGTCCCTGAAATGATAGGTAATATTTCGCCAAGAAAAATTGCTAGAGAAGTATTATTTCTAATTAAAAATAGAGATCAATTAAAAAGTATTAGGGATAATCTACACAAAGAAAGAGGTGATAAAGGTGCCGCAAAAAAACTCGCTTCTATAATTCTTAATTCAATAAAAAAACTTTAACAATTACCAGGGATCATCAATTTCAAACTTTTCTGATTTTTTATTATCTTGAACTAAATTTTGTTCATCTAGTGGTTCAATATCTAGAGTTTCAGTTGCATTTTGAATTGGTCTTTTCGAGGCTAAATTTGTAGTTGATTGTTTCTTTTGCTTAAGATTAATATTGTTTTTTTCATCAACTTGATTATCACTATTTTGATTTTCGATCTGATCAGAAAAATCATTATCCATATATAGCTTTTTTCTGTTATTTATTTCCTCTGAAGAACCCTTTATTTCAACATATTCAAGTTCATCTTCATCTTCATATTCATATTCATCTTGTTCAACAACCTCTTCTTCATATTCTTCGACCAAATTATTTTGCTGTTCTGATTCAGAACCAGAAAGTAACTGATTCTCAACAGGTACAAGATTTGCTGAGTATCCATTGCCTTCCCTTTCATCCCATGAAGAACCGCCGACTCCAAGTTTCTCAAGTAGTCCACTACCTAGCTGCTTCAATTTCTCTTCAGCACCTTCATAAACAATAATCCTATCGGTACCACTACTTACAATTTCCTCAACAGGTATTTCCCAAGTACTTAAAACTCCCTCACCTAAAAGTGGAACACCAACAGCACCCATAACAAGAGATATTAAATCCCCAGTCTCAATATCAAAAGAAAAGCCAAGAACTCTTCCCAAAAGTTGTCCAGATTCTGTAATAACTTGACAATTAATTACCTTCCCATATCTTTCTGGAGAAAAACTCTCACTCAAAGAATCTAGAGAGTCAACCAATATGACATCTCCAACTTGCTTTATGCTTTCTAGCGGCATCCATTTTGGCAACCCTGGTAAAAATCTTGTAAGAGGATTATCTCTAAGTCCCAAAGCGACTACCTCTCTTCTATCGATATCAACAACAACTTCACCAACTACGCCTAGCCGCCTCCCAGTATCGGTAGTTATAACTTGTGTACCCATTAATTCTGACCTTAACCATAAACGTTCGCTAGGAACAGAGTTAGGGAGATTCTTATTAGCAGATGTGTTAGACAAGCTCATAAATTTCTTTTTATCATTCTGACGTATAAATTTAAAAAAGTGTGTTTATGCAGCATTTGGTAACCCAAGAACTTGAGTATTAGCACCTCTTGCTTGCGCAACTCCAATTGTTCGTTCAGACGCACTAATCATAGGCCTTCTATGACTTACGACTATAAATTGAGCATTTGATGACTGATTAGAAATTAATTTTGACAATCTTTCAACATTTATACCATCTAAAAAACTATCAACCTCATCTAATGCATAAAAAGGTGAAGGTTTATACTTTTGCAAAGCAAATAGAAAACTTAAAGCAGTTAAAGATTTTTCACCACCTGACATAGAAGCTAATCTTCTGACATTTTTTCCCTTAGGATGAGCCACTAAAGTTAATCCGCCTTCTAAAGGAAAATTAGGATTTTCAAGTTGAAGAAATCCATCTCCATCAGATAAATTTGCAAAAATTTCTCTAAAATGTTTATCAACTTCTGTAAATGCTTGCATAAACGCCTCCTGACGCATCGTAGATACAGTCTCTATCCTCAGCAATAATTCAGATCTTTCATTAGATAAAATTTCTAATTTTTCTCGCAAACCATTTAATCTCTCAATTAATTCTTCTAATTCATCAAGAGCCAACATATTAACAGGTTCTAAGCTTTGTAGTTTTGTATTTATGATCGAGATTTCTGATTGCAAAGATTCAAGACTCTTCCCTTCATATTCTCCAAACTGCGGGGAAGGATTAGGTAGATCTTTTTTATAATTTTCTAATTTTATTTTCTCACTCCTCATCTCTTCTTTAACAGAATGCATATCCCTTTCAAGATAGTCAAGCTTCAAAAGATAGTTATTATATTCTTGCCTTTTATTTGAAATTGAAGAGTTTAATTCATCTCTTTTCCTTCTCAATAATCCTAAATCCTTCTCTAGAGATTTTTTTTGATTGTCGAGATCTAAAAGCTCTTTTTTAAATTCATCTCTTTTTTCTATCCATTCACTATGAGCAATTGCAAGTGCTTTGATAGATTCCTGCAAGTTTTTTTCTTGCAATAAAGTAATTTTTAACGAATTATTGATACGCTCTTTATTTAAAGCAAATTGATTCTTTGTATCTAATAATGTATCTCTTTCATTAATAAGTAATTCAAGTTTTTTATCAAGATTATTAAAATCGTTATTAAAAGCAATTAATGATGATTTTTGATTTTTTTCATAATTAGCCTTTTGACTGGTTTGTAATTTATCCAACTTATCGTGATAAGGCTTCAATTCATTTTTAAAATTATCTAACTCATTTACTAATAAATTATTAGCAGTATCCAGTTTATTTAATCTCGATTTACAATCCTCAATTCTTTGAGAGACAGCCTTGAGAGAATCTTGATTTACTTCAATTTCTTTATTAAATGAGGCACAGTCCTCAATTATTTGACTGCGGTTAGATACTAGTTCACTAAGTTGATTATTTTTTATTATGAGATCATTATTTGACTTTTTTAAAGCTTCTTCGATAACTAATAATCTTTCTTTTATAGGACTGGAATCATCAATGTCATTATTAATTCCAAACCTATAAGCCAAATCTTTATTTAACTTACTGCCGCCTGTAATGGCACCACTCGCTTCTAATAATTCACCACCTAATGTAACCAACCTATTTTTTTGTGTAGACTTCCTAGCTGAGGATAAATCTGAAAAAACCAAAGTATCTCCAAAAACATATCGAAAAACATTTGAATAGACTTGATCAAAAGTTATTAGATTAATAGCTTTATCAATAAAGCCATTCTCCCTATTATTTTCAAATCTTGAAATTGCATGATTCTTCTGTTGTCTTTTAATTCTATTTAAAGGTAAGAAAGTTAATCTTCCCGCTTTCTTTTTTTTAAGAATTTCAATTGCTTTAGCAGCAATATGATCATTATCAACAACAATTTGTCCAAGTCTATTTCCAGCAGCAATTTCTAATGCATATCTATTTTTCTCACTGACCTCTCCAAGTTGAGCTACATAACCATGTATACCCTCTAACCCTGCTTCTAACAGAATTCTGAGAGCGTATGAACCTCTAGATTCGTTTAAAGCTTCCTTCCTGCTTTCAAATCTAGATAAATCCTTTTCAAGCCTTAATTGCTCATTGTTTAGCCTTGATTTAGTTTTAATTAATAAATCAATTTCATTTTTTAAAGAATTAATTTCTGAGCTATTACTTGCCAAGTTTTTATTCTTTGTATCGGATGTCTCTTTTGTGCTTTGATTTCCCTCAATAAGTTTCTGCTTTTCTAAGTCTAAGGCGTCAATCTGAGACAATATCTCATCTTTTTGAATATTATTTTGAATAGTTTCTTCTTCAACTTTCCTTTTTTTCATTTCCAAAGGATTAATTTGATTCTTTACACTTTCAAGCTCCGCATTTAATTTGATACTTTGTTTTGAGAATTCTCCAGATTCACCAGCCGCATCTGAAAGTTTTTTCCTAGATCGTTTATGTTTTAAAGTAAGATCATCAATTTGCATGTTCAATTGATTTAAAAAATTATCATCAAAAGTTTCTTGTCTCACCTTTTCGGACTCAATATTCCTCTTAGAAATTAAAATTTCATCTCTCTGCTTTTGTAATTTAATACCTTCTTCTTTATTCAAACTTGATATCCTATCAAGTTCTCTCAAGCTAGAATTAATACTTCCAATATCAGAATTCACTTTTATCAATTTATCCTCTCCTTTCTCCTTAAGTTCATTAACCAGTATTTTCAAAGCATCTTCTAAAACTAATATTTCTTTATTAATAGATTGTTTTTGTTCATTAAAGAATATTTTATTTTTTTCAATTTCAGTTTCTTTTTTTTCTATAGATTCAACATGTTTAACTTGTTTATCAAAAATAAGAACTTTCTCTAATTCCATTATTTGAAGTAGTTTTGCCTTTAACTCTTTATATCGCTGAGCTTTTTCACATTCTTTTTCAAGCTTGATTTTACTAGATTGCAATTCATTTTCTAAAATTTCACATCTTTCTTGTCTTTCGAAAACGTCATTTAATTTTGCATTAGTTTGTTCTATTCTTGTATCAAAAAGTGCTACTCCTGCTAATTCATCAATAAGATTTCTCCTCTCTTTATTATTCATTGATACTATTCTTGTTACATCACCCTGCATAACAACATTGCTACCCTCAGGATCAACACTAATATCCCTCAATATTCTCTGTATTTGTTGCAAGGTACATTGTTTTCCATCAGAAGTATAAGTCGAAGCATAAGAACCACCTGGCATGAGCCTTAATTTTCTAGAAACTACCCATTCTTTTTGACCTTTATTAAGGGCAATTTCTTCTTCCTCTAGTTCCAAAGGCTGAAGGTCTTCTCTGGGAGACCAATCTTGAATATTAAATTTTACTGATACAGATGTTTCTGATGACTTACCCTCTTTAACTTTGGAGTTATTTATTAGATCTGGTAATCTTTCAGCCCTCATCCCTCTACTATTAGCTAGACCTAAACAGAATAAAATTCCATCTAAAATATTACTTTTCCCAGAACCGTTAGGACCAGTAACCACTGTAAAACCTTCTTCAAGAGGAATTTTTACATTTCCCCCGAAAGATTTAAAATTTTCAAATTCGACCTGATTGATATGTACCAATCTCAAGTCTCAATAGCTAAATAAGAATAACTAATTTGCAAAAATTCTCAATAGAAATATTACGTTTATTTATAAATGAGTATTAATAATTTTTGCTCAATCTGCAAAAATTACCCGAAATTTCAAACAAACCATAAAGAAGTTCGCCATCCAAAATGAATCGATAATATTCAGAGTCCAATTTATCAGAAACGCTTTTAAATATTCCATGATCAATTCTTTTTACAAACCCTCTATTATCAGAAAGTTCATGTTCTATCCTGGATAACCATACAAGCCTATGATTTGGCTGCTTAGTGATTTCTATAGAAGTTTGATTTAATAAAGGTATTTTTAAAAATTTCCAAGTTAAACAATCTATGCCATTTTCAACAAGAAAATCATAATGAATATCGAAAGAGCTAGCAGAATAAACTTTATGTTCAAGCAAAACCCATTTATTCATTATCTAATTGATAAAAAATCGAATCTATTTTCAAAACAAAGTTGGAATAAAGATATATTTTGTTAAAGATGATTCCTGTTATTTAATTACTTGCATCAGGAACAAATCTTAAAGCAATGAATAGCAAACTTCCAGCTCCAGCTATAGCTGCAGCTACTAATCCAAAATCTGTAGGGATTGTGCGAGATGCAAAAATTAATGATGCAAATGTAATATCCATGATGAAATTTAAGTTCATTTAATAAATTCAGTAATAGCTTAACAAAACCTTCTTACAGAACAGAGCAGATAAATAAAATGTAAATAAACTTTTATATGTTTTTATTCTATATAAATCGCACAATTCTTTAGGTAAGGGTTCCAAATTAAGAAAATAGGGTCTAATCTTAAAATAATTAAGATTAAATAATGGAGACTTACCATCCTCCCAAAGAAGTAGAAGAAAAAGAAGATAAATCTGATCTTCCTGAAAAAGAAGTTATCTTGGAAAAATGGTTACTTGAAAAAATTGACAGTTTAATACCTTTAATAAAAGAAAAATGGCCTAATATTGCACAACAAACTCTTGAAGCCACAAAAGGGAGTATTGATGATTTAGCTGAAGTAATAGCTAGCCATAGTGGAACCTCAGCCAATGGAATAAAAAGCCAACTATTTGAAATCATTGATTCAATAAGAGAAAACAATTGGGAAATATCAGAAAAAATTGAGCCTATTGAAAGTCAATTAGAAGAATTATTAGAAGAGCTTAACAATACACTTAGGCCAAAAATAGAAAGTCCAATAAGAAAAAAACCACTATTATCTATTGCTATTGCAGCTGGTATTGGTTTACTAATAGGAAGTCTCCTAAACAGTGGCAGGAAATAATATGGAAAAACCAAAAAATAAAAACTTTGCAAATACAGCCTCTAGAATTTCTGCCATCGCAAGTTCAGTGATGGATTTGCATGTCAGAATAGCTCTTCAAGAAGTAGATAGAGAGAAAAGAAGATTAATTAGTGGTGGTATATTTTTGGCAATTGGCAGCACATTATTATTATTAGTACTAATTTGCATCCATATTATTTTTTATCTTTTTCTTAAAAATTATAATAACTGGAATATTGAATATAATTTATTACTCATAATATTTATCGATTTATTTCTTGCAGGCTTAAGTTTGAAGCTTGGAGGAAAATTAGCCAAAGGACCATATCTTCCGCAAACATTAGAGGGTTTAGGCAAAACAACAAAGGCCGTTTTAGGCAAAAAATAAATTACCTAATTAAATACTTTATCCATCTACAATTTATCCCCCCATTACTAACAGGAATTTTGAATGAAGATTTCATTTTCAAATATTTTGTTAGTTTTGGATTTCCACTTAGCAGCCAAAATTCCCAACCTGAAAAATTATTCTTTAGGAAGATTCCCATTTGTTCATATAAACAAATCAATTCATTTTCATCGCCTAATTTTTTGCCGTATGGAGGATTACATATGATTATCCCAGGTGTGCAACTTAATTGGAGTGCTAAAAAATCATTATTTATAAGCTCAATATAATTTTCTAGTCCAGCTAATGATATGTTTACATTCGCCTGCTCAAAAACCTTTTTATTAATTTCACACCCTATTATTGTTGGTAATTTTTCATAATTTATAATTTTATTTTTTGCTTTATTTTTTTCATTAAGATAAATATCTTTCCTAAAGTCCAACCAATTTTCAAAAAGATATACTTGATCAATATTTATGGGAACTCCAAGGAATTGGTTGACTGCCTCAATTAAAAATGTTCCCGAGCCACACATAAAATCTATTAATGGAACTTTGCCATTCCATTGAGTCATATTTATCAATCCAGAAGCCAAATTTTCTTTTA
>QCRA01000021.1 GCA_003212035.1 Prochlorococcus sp. AG-459-D04 | reverse complement strand
TTAAAATCGACTATCATTTAATCCTTACTAATTAAATATCCAATGATTCCTTCAAGAGCTAAGGAATAACTTGAAATGCCAAATCCACTAATAATTCCTATAGCTTTATCTGTAAGAAAAGATTCTTTACGAAAATCTTCTCTACTAAAAATATTTGAAATATGTAACTCTACAAAAGGAATTTTTGATCCAATTAAAGCATCACGAATAGAAATTGAAGTATGAGTAAAAGCGCCAGCATTTATAAGAATACCTTGGATACTTTTTACAGAGTCCTGAATTTTATCTACTATTTCTCCTTCGTGATTACTTTGAAAACATTCAAGATTAATACTTTTTTCTTTAGCAACTTTAATTAAATCTTTTTCTATATCATTCAATGTTTTATTACCATATATTTCAGGTTCTCTAGTGCCCAAAAGATTTAAATTTGGTCCATTTATCAATAAAATATTCATCATCAATAAAGTCTTTTCTTTACAAATGCTATCTAGAAAGAAACAAAAAAACCAAAACAATTTCACACAAAGTGTCCATTAACTGATAAGTTCAAATAGTGGGGGTCGGTGCCCGAGTGGTTAAAGGGGGCGGACTGTAAATCCGCTGGCTCTGCCTACGTTGGTTCAAATCCAACCCGGCCCACTTTAAAATTGCCCTTGTAGCTCAGCGGTAGAGCACTCCCTTGGTAAGGGAGAGGTCTCGGGTTCAAGTCCCGACGAGGGCACTCGCGGGATAGCTCGGTATCAGTGAGATTACCACTATCGCACAAAGAAATTATTCAGAAGTGGACGTCCGTTTTCGGGTCCACTTTTCTGTTTTAAAAATAGATATCTGGAGGTGTATCACACAAATGATGACACCGAAATGGCAACAATCAGAAGAAGCGGAAGCGGCTGGCAGGTCCTTATCAGAAGGAAGAATTATGTCGGCCCTAGGTCCAGAACTTTTCTTTCCAGAGATCTGGCCCAATCATGGGCAGATGCAGTTGAAGAGAGAACAAAAAAGGTTTTCAAAGATATCCCAATAACCCTGGGAGAGGCAATCAATGACTATATAAATGGTCCGCTGCTGCTGCACCGCAGTGCGGAGAATGAGAAATATCCCCTTAGAGTGACTGCAGAAAGTTGGCTCGGAGATATTCCACTTAAAGGCCTGCAGATAAAGCACTTTGCGGTATGGAGAGATGAACGATTACTTAAGGTGAGACCAAATACAGTGATGAGAGAACTGAGGATATTGAGAGTACTGATCGACTGGGCAAGAGATGAAAGAGGAGCGGAAATTAAAGACAACCCCGCGAGGCATCTAAGAGTGAGAGGAACTGGAGATGCAAGGGCTCCTTTTTTCACTAGTGAAGATGAAAAAAGACTCCTTTTTGAACTGTCTCAGATGTCCAATAAAAATCATCTGAGACTCACAAAGCTTGCACTAGCAACTGGCTTCCGACGCTCCGAACTTCTGAGCCTGACCTGGAGAAATATAAATCTCAAGAAAAGAATAATCTACATATATAGAAAGAATTGTGCCGCCACAGATAATTCTTCAGTACCGAGACTTGTTCCATTACCGGAAAAGGCGCAAAAGATTCTTGAGGAATTACAGGCAAGAGATGAGAAAGTTATAGGACTTTCAAAAGGTGCTGCGAGAAATGGATTCGATAAAGCCCGAAAAAAAGCCGGACTTAAAACTCTCAGATTTCATGATCTAAGGCATATTGCCATAAGCAGAATGTGGAGTTCAGGAATGAATACTTTGGAGATAAGTGCATGCAGTGGACACAGCGATATAAAAATGTTGATGAGATACAGTCACTATCAATTAAGTTTTTAAATTAATAACTTTCCCCCCTTGGGGGTGTCTTTAAAGGGATTGGACGTATAAAACGAAAGAGAATTTTTAGATAAAAATTTAAGATTTTTTGAATAAATTCTGTATTACATAAATATCATCTGCCTTAGGATATTTTTGCTTAAAAACTTTAATGGCATGATCTGGAGAGATCGCCAAAAGATTAACTTTTATTCTGTATTTATCATCTACCAAACCTGATATGAGGAAGTTCTTCATTTAAAAATTCTTTTAAAAAATTTTATCTTTCCGAACCATTTACCCATCCAACTGATCTACATTTACCTGAATGATTAATATCATAGCTATCACACCAATAGCTATCTGCTGCAAATATAACTTTGCTATTAATTCGTCTAGCTCCTCCACTAATAGGCATAAAATGAATACCCTTTTTTGCATTCAATTCTTCTGAGCAAAAGAAATCAGGACCGCACATCGCATAAGCAACTCCATCTCTATTTAAATAAAGAATTGCTGCTGAGCCTGAATTTCTCCAATAAGGTATACCTGGCAAACCAATATCTTCTGCTTTTTTATGATGGCGAGCAACTCTAGTTTTATTTGATTCAAAAACATATTTCCACTGAACCTTCGGCAGATTGATAACTAAAATCCAAAAAACAATTGGGCCATATATTGCTCCAACTAAAGGCCAAATTTTAATTCCTTTTCGTTCATTTTTATCTTTTTTATTTTTAAAAATATTCATTTAAAAAATTTATTCAATTTTTTTATGTCATAAGTCATCAAACTAAAATTAGCCACTAAAAAAACCATTTTTTTATAATTTTATAAATATGCTTCTATTACAGAAAAAGGTTATATTTAGCAGAATTAACCCCATAGATATAAACAATTTTTATAAATGTTTTTTAAAATTTTTATATTTTTTATTTTTAATTTAATTACTTTTTCAGTTAAGTCAGAAATTAAAATACCTTCAAAAATAAATTGTGATAATGAAAAGAGTAAACAATATTATGACTACTATGATATGCAGGAGGCTCAAGATTTTGGAAGAAAAATACAAACTCTTATATCAAAAGAAGATTTAAAAGGTATTTATAATATTGTTTTAATTGAAGAACTAATAAATGGGCCAAGAAAAGCCTATATAAAAAATAAAAGCTTTAATGAAATATTTCCTAAAGAATGGATATCAAAAATTGTTAGCAGTAAAGTTTCCTGTAATTCAGTAGGTTGGAAAGGATTTGAAATTGCTAACGGTTTAATTTGGTATGACTTAACCCCATCAGGGGAATGGTCTATTAAATCAATAAATGGGGTAAATCAAGAAATCTTCAAAGGTGAATCTAATGTAGGTTGGAGAACTAAAAAAGGAATAATATCTCCAACTTGTTTCCCAACTTTTGGTCATTTTGAAACTCCTAAAATAGATTTATATTCAGAAAAATTTAAGATTAAAGACAAAATTGAATTTAAAAATAGTCCAGGTAGATATATTGGCAAAACAATTCCAATTAATTATCAAATCTACTCGCAATATAACCTAGAAGAAACAAATAATTATGTTTATTCAATAACAACAAATTTAAATGATTGTTTTAAATGGTCTCTTCAAAATGGATTTGGGGAAAAGAAATTAATAAAGGATGATTTAATTGAATTTAATAATTTTATTTATCTAAAGACTGAAAATAATAAAGATGAAAAATATGATTTTTACAAACCTCATTACAAAGTACTTAAAAAAATAGATTTAAAAATATGTAATAGACTAGCGAGACAATTATCTAATAAATGCAAGGACTCATATTTAATTAAGATCGGATATAACTCAGGAGGAACTATTGGCTGGCTAGGTGGATATTATATTTTTGGGATAATTGAAGAAGACAATAATGAATATATAGTTCCATTAAAGTTTTTTAATTTAAAGAATTTAGCTCTCAATTTTTTAGATAAAAATAAATAATAGTAATTTAAATTTAACTATCATAATTATCGATGGCTTGTTTGATTGCAATTAAAGCTATTTCAATTTCTTGCTCTTTATTTTTAAACCATTCGCGAGACCATATTCTATGAAATTTCCATCCTAATCTTTCGAGATGACTTTGCCTTATGCGATCTCTATCTCTAGCAGTATCAGAAGAATGATAGGTCGCACCATCTGCCTCAAGCGCCAAAATATATTTACCTTTTTCTTTTGGATGCTGTACTGCGAAATCAAGTCTGTATCCTGAAACTCCATATTGAGGAACAAGTCCTACTCCTCTTTCAACTAATGCATCATATATATCCTGCTCAAATGCATTCATTGGAACAGAATCTATCGATAAATCACCCAGGTCAGTTCCACCACTTTTTACATATCTCAAATATTGAATAAAAGCTTTTTTGCTTATCTGGTTTAACTGATTATCATCATATTTATATGGATCAATTGTAGAGATAACCTCAATTCTTTTTCTTGCTCTTGTTATTGCTACATTTAATCTTCTTAGACCAAAGAACTTTGGATTATCTAAATTAATTGGACCAAAATTTTGACGTAATTTATCGGCACTATTAGGTCCATATCCAGTTGATAAGAAAATAACATCTCTTTCATCTCCTTGAATAGTTTCTAAATGACGAATAATAAATTTCTCTTCTGGTCTATCATTAGGACTCATAGCAAAGTCTTCTTCTCCCATTTGTTTACTAAATTCTTTTTCTAATCTTCTTGCGTGATCAGCACCAAAAGCTATTACAGCTAAGCTTTCATTTGGTTTAGTTTTTAAATGATTAATAGATAATTCAATAGTTTTTCTACATTCAGCCTCTGGAGACTTACCACTGATTTCATTAAAATCACCTTCAACTTGATGATAAATAAATGGCGGAATTGATGAAATAGATGGAGCAGTAATTAATTTTTTTTGATAAAGCTCTGGATGACAATTAGAAAAAGATATTAACCTTTCATCCTCAGAACGATAATGCCATAAAAGTCTTTTAGTTCCATAAACGGGAGGCAAAGCTTCCTTAACAGCATCAAGTAATGATTCTGTTTCATCAACTGCGCTAAATCCATCTCCATCATCAAGATTTGAGGATGAATTACCATCATTAGCTGCAGCAAAGAAGGCAGTAGATGTTGGTGACAATTGTTTAGAATCACCAGCAACTATAGATTGTTTTCCTCTAAGTATTGATGTAATAGCATCATATGGAACAATTTGACTGGCTTCATCAAAAATAACTACATCAAAAAAAGGTTCTGCAGATGGCACAACTTTTGAAACAACTAATGGACTCATAGCCCAACAAGGCTTAAGTTTCTTTGCTACATTGGAAACTTTTTCAAATAACTCTCTTGCAGGTTTAAACTTTCGAGATCTAGCTAATTCCTGTCTTAAAATTTGAGTTTCCCTTGGATTATTATTTAGAGAATCAGTGGCATTATTATCTAAAATTGTACTTATACGGATAAAGGATTTTTCAATATGTTCCGAATCATCCTTTCTGAATTCTTCAACAACATCATCTAAATATTCTCTATTAAAAATCGACAGTGAAGGGCTTTCTATTCTCATTTTTTCTTCTACTGCTTCACACCAACCTAAACTAGCTCTTTGAAAAATTCTTTGATGAGTTAAGCCATTTTGAAAGTCTATTAATATCTTTTCGAATAAATTATTTTCAGACAGACCTAGGTCAAGAATCTCATTAAGAAAATCATTAATTTTAATAAGATTAGGAAGTAATTCTCTATTTTTTTGAAGTATCTCATTAGTATTTTTTATTTCCTCAATAGTTGAATTTTGATTTAGTTCTTGATCTAAGAAATTATTCAATTGATATAAATTATCTTTTAAAACTTTGATGACATCAAAAATCTTAAAAGGTGACTTTGAGATTTTTATTTTTTCTAATTCTAGATTTTTCTTTATATCAATAATTCTTAACCCATTAGAAATATTCTCATGATTTTTTTGTTTCTCTTTAAAAATTATTTTTTTAAAAATCGATAATGAATCTCGATATGATTTATCTTTTAGAAAATAATACCATCTGAAAATAATATTTTTTCCGAAAATATTTTTTATATATTCAACTCTTTCTTTATCTAAACAATAATCTTTGCTTAAATCTAAAATTTGATTAGACAAAACTTCTGAAATAGAATTTTCAATCTTATATATCTTTTCTAATGTGTCTATATTTACTTCAGGAGTATTATTTTGGAAATTTCTCCATTTATAAATTTCAAGCATATTTTTTTTAATATTATCAATTGAAAAGTATATTTTTTGAATATGAGAAGGTTTCCTAATTTTTGATTCTAGGAACGATGATCTCATAGGAAAATAATTATCTACAAATATACTTATAGATAATCTAGATAATTCTCCTAATAAAGTTTCTAACTTTTTTAAGGATTGAGGATTAAGATTATCAATTTCTAGATCATTTATATCATGAGCAAAATCATTATTCTTTTTTGATTGAATAGCAATATTTAAAACATCAAGATAAGAAGCATTCCAAATATTTTTATTACTTTTCATGGCTTTACTTCTTGATACAAGAATATCTCTTGATCTAGCTAGATTATTATTTGTTTGAACTGGCCTTTTTCTATAGTTCAATATATGCTCCAGTTGTTGCCTGAATGATTCTGCGGGTCTTTTGATAAAGGAATCAATAGAATGTAAATCTAAAAAATAATCCTCTAGTCCTACCTTATTTATCCTTTTTTTTACAGCATCTATAGCTGCTCTTTTTTCAGCTACAAAAAGAACACTTTTGCCTTGAGCTATAAAACTAGAAATTAAATTTGTAATAGTTTGACTTTTCCCTGTTCCTGGCGGACCTTCAATTACAAGATTTTGTCCTTTAAGTGCGGCATTTATAGCAAATTCTTGACTTGAGTCTGCATCAAGAACTAAGTATTCATTAGCGGGAGGAACATAATCTGGTTCGTTGATATCAACGTCTTTAATATCGTCTCTAAGTTCTCTCATAGAATTTTTATCTCCAGCTAATGCTGTTATTAATAAATTATTCATCAACGCATCACCTGCAGATAAAATATCTTTGACCATAGGAAACTTTAAATAACGTAAGTTTTTCATCGCATAACCATCTTCTATTTCGAATTCCAGTTCTTCTGAAATTTCTTCTAGTAAATATCCTCTTACAATTTCTTCACCTTCTAACTGAGCTAATTTTAATAAGTCATCATTAATCTCTTCACCCATTCTTCTATTTAAATGAAGAACTAAAGCGGGATTTACCTCAGGCTCCATATTTTTTATTGAAAAAGTAATATTCTTCATTCTTTTTTCTTTTGGATTATCAATAGATAATTTGTAGTAAAGCAATGGAGAATACGCATTACTAACCATTTCAGATTTCCATATAGCAAAGCCTGATATAAGACTAAAAACCTCTATTCCATACTGTTCATAATTATCAATAGCCTCTTTTACAGAACCTTTAATATTACCCTCAGCTTCAAGAGCCTCTAAATCAGCAACACTAATTGAGTCTCCATTTAAAAGAGATTCAACTATTTCATCAGAAGGAATATAAGAAGTAGTTTTTGTTTGTCTAAAACTTATCAAGTCATTTCTACCAGATAAATCTACAAGTTCGTCAGCCCAAGATTTGATTTTTTCAAGTACATTTTTTTCTTGATCTGTATATTTTTCAGATAGAGAGTCCTCATCATTTTCCTTTTGATCTTCATTTTGGGAAATATTATTTTTTAACTTATTAAGTAAATAATCTTTTATTGAAGAAAATCCAGAAGGAATGATAATTTCCTTTGACTTAACTTTAGGCTTATTTAAATCATCTAATTTAGTATCAGATTCACTATCATCATTTAGATTATTTCTTTCAAAATCTACTAATGAATTTATCTTTTCAATATTACTTGTTTCTTCTTTAGGTTTAGAAATTTTTATTGAATTACTAAAAGGTTTGCTTTCTTTATTATTTTCTAAATTTGATTTAAAGGATGATCTGAAATTCATCTCATCTTCTTTTCTTGATTTAATACTGTATGGTTCTTCCGAAGATTTATCTACTAATTTTTTTTTATTTTTTTCTTCATAAGATAAGGTTTCTAAGAATATATTTATTTTTTCTCTAATAATTTGGAGTTTTTTAATTGAATTAGCTTTTTTTCTAAAACTAATTTCCTCTTTTAAATAAATTAGCTGCCTTTTATTTTTCTGCCGTATAAGTGATTCACCAAGACTGATAAGTTCATTATTTGACTTTCTAAAATATGGTCTTATTTTTTTCTCATCCATCAGGAGAAAATACTTCTTAAGTTTTTTTATTATTAATTAATCTACAATATTTATCAACTTCAGAGTACTAATTGTCAAAAACTTTTAAAGGATAAAGCATTACTCACTAACACATCTAATAATAAAATTTTTGGGATCTTTGTATAGTACGTGCATTATGTGTTTACACACATACCCACGTATAAGATGTAAGTAGTTTAGTTGTAGTTGAGAGTGGTTTTTTTCAGTACTTACAATGATGATGTACACACATCCAGTAAGTAGTCCCCACTCAATTTCTTATCTTTTTAACACCTCCACCCGTGTTTTATGAAGGCGTTGGATAAATCGTTGCAATAACTGGGATCTCGGAGGTCAGCATTTTGCCTTAAATTCATATATATTTAATAGAAATTGTCTTCAGTAATGCCACTATCGTCATACCGTATGCATAGAATTTATCTTGCAGCGACCATGAATTATGGTCTTGGTTCTGATGATCCAGAAGAGTTGGCCTACTACAACAAAATCAGAAAAGAGATGGATGATATGAAAAAAGAACCAGTTAAAAAAGGAATACCCCTAAATTGGGATATCCCCGATGGAATTGATAAATGAACCTGAATACTTTTTTATTAATTGATGGGAGTCTGATGCTTATTGGTCTGCCTTTGTTGATGATTCTTAAAGGCAAAAAGAAGACTCCTTAAGTTACTTTTTAACAGCAAAAGTTACTCCCATAACCGCAGTGATGTCTTTCTTGATAGTGGTGGTGTCATAAGAACCCCAACTACTTACCTTGGTGGAATTCGGAACAGTTATCTGGAAAACTCCAGTATTCACCCTCTTTAAACCACCTACTTCAGAGCCTGCCTGTAGAGCGATAGCTTCAGCTCTGATTCGGGCATCCTTCGCAGCCTTGGCAAGCATGTCTACTCTTTTATCAGCAAGCTTTGAATAGGTGAATTCAGGGCGGCTCGGTTTCACCCTTACCCCTTTACCAAGCAATTCTGTTATCTGACTGTGAGTCTTCTGGATGTTATAAACATCCCTACTTTCAATCTCAATATTCTGATAAGTAATCCATTCAGTTCTAATGATTTCATTAGTCTTGGGATTCCTAGTTTTATATTCACTGATACTCGCAGGGCCAAGATAAACATCCTGCTTTACACTGTCCTCAATTCCATTGGCTTTAAGGAATTCCATTGTCTTATTAATGGACTCCTTGTGCTTGGTAAATGAGTCAATCTGAGTTTTACCTGAGGTCTTTACCTGGACTGACCATTTTGCAATATCACTCTCAAAACTTTCAGTACTTGCACCTGTAACAGTGATAGTATTCTCAACCGTTCTGAACCCTCTCACAAGGACCGTAGAGGCGCCTATAAAACCTCCGAGAGATAAGACAGCCATTGCGAAAACAAGTGGCGGAGTACGGCGTATAACACTCAGAGAATCGCCCGGGAGCGACCTGAGTCTCTTAATAATTTTCATTGTCTATCAGTATGTGTGTAGGAGCTTTTAACAGCTGAACCGAAAGAAAAATATTAGAAAATCCCTGACTTTTATTCCTTCAGTTCTATCTGGCCATTAATGGAAACATCTTATGTTGATGTGCCAATTTTGGAGTCGGTTACTAATATTGCCAAATAAAATAAGAGCTCGCAAGAGTATTATTTTTATGGATACAACTTTTTAATAGCTTCCTGTTGTTCTTGTTTTTTTATCTCTTCAGCATCATAAACAGGACAAGTATTCTGATTAAGCGATGAGAAAAAAGAACTCTTTTTAAAACGTTTGAATATGGGAGTCAGCAGTAAAAGTTTCACTTTTTAGATTTGCTTAATTGCTCCAACATACTTAAATACTGCAGAGGAAATACATTAGTTAAATTCTCTATTCTCTCTTTATCCAATACAACACCCTCCGGCAATTTCTTTATTAACTTTGGAATAGCTTTTTTTGTCTCTTCTCTGCAGAAATTAATTCTATAAGTGGCTTCTTTTTTTATATTCGCTTTAATTAAACCATCTTTTTCAAGAATTGATTTTAAATCAAGATTATTTCCTTTCAAAAGAGCAATTAAAACACTATCTGCAATTTTCAAAGCTTCCCCAGTCTCTTTATCTTTATTTATTTCAAATATCCAGGTACATGCACCGACACCAAGTGCTCTTGCAATACAATCATCATTTCCAATTTCATCACAGGGTAATCTAAAAGACTCTTCAATTTTTTTCAGATCATATCCATTCTCACCTTCTGGGAATCCAGCATTCGCAGAAAAAGGAAATAGAAATAATATTGTGGCAAGAAATAGGTTTCTCATTTATCTTTTTTTACTTCAGGGAAACAATCTGGGAAGATATCCAGGACTTTCCCAACAGCATTCATTTGATCTTCTTGTATGGTTTTTTTATTTCCATGAGCACCTTCGTGGAGGTTTAGAGCAAATCCCAGCATATCTATTTTTTGTTTCATGGTTATGTGATTTCGATCTACTGCGTAGCAGACAGAAAGAACTTGACCAAGAAGTATTTTATTAGCTTCAATTTCACTCATTTCAGATGAAACTTTTTCATTGGCATTAAGAGAATTAGGTAATGCCAAGGCAGCTAGCAGTGGTAGCAGTATGCGTTTCAAAATTATTCAGAAATCCAGCGGTTAATTATTGTCCCTTCATAAATATGACCAGACGCCTCAACTATTGGTTTGGTTTCTGGGTTAACAAAGATGTCGTAACAAGTATTTACTGGTCCCTGAAACATAACGGTTGCTCTTTTGGGGTCTTCCAGTGATTTGCCAATATAAAAAGTTTTTACTCCCATCTCTTTAAACATGTCCTGTTGTTCAGGAGCATTCATATGAGCCTCATATTCTTCAAAAGTATTGCTTAATTTAAAATCTAAAACAGTTGTTTCAATTGACATAAAAAAAAGGAGCTAATTGCCCCTTATTTTAGATCGACTGTCAATCAATAAAATTATCCCACAGCAGGAATATCATTTTCAAAAAGTGGAAAAACTAATCATAAATAAAAAATCAACCTTTAAGAGGGCAAACAGAAATTAATCATGGATTTAAGAAAATTGGTTGTTAATATAAAAAAGATTTTCAGAAGCTAAAAATTTAATTAATAATCAAAACAAAGGTGAAGAAACAAAATTTATATAAATATTTATTCTTAATTTCATTATTTTATCCATTGAATTCAGCTAAAGCTGATGATTCAAATTGCTACTCAAATCAATATGTAGGCACAGTTGGTGCATCCGGAACAGTTTGCGCAAATATGCTAATAGTTGATAGAGATTTACTTGATGAAGGCATAGCAAATGGTGCTGTTGGATCAGATTTTCAAATAACTAAAGATGGGATTACCTACAATTTTGGGGACACCGGCAATAAAATTTTCACTGGTCAAATTAAGAATTTTTCAAGTCTCTTTAAGGATCAAACCAACTTTAATGCAGATATAGGTTATTGGAATACAAGTAGAGCTACAACCATGAGCAGGATGTTTATGAACGCATCCAGCTTTAACCAGGATATTTCGAACTGGGAATTAAATAATGTCACTAATATCAATGGAATGTTCCAGGATAGCTTGGTATTTAATCAAGATATTACTAGTTGGAATATTTCCAAAGTTACCAGGCTTAACAGCACCTTCAGAGGAGCAGCAGCATTTAATCAAAATCTAAATAGCTGGGATGTAAGTAACGTAACTAGATTAGACAGAACTTTTTTAAAGGCTATTAATTTCAATAGTGATTTAAACAGCTGGGATGTATCGAAAGTTGTGAGCATGCACAGAACATTTGCCGGAGCAAAGAATTTTAATGGAAACATTTCAAGCTGGAACACTGAAAGTTTAAGATCATTGAGGAGAACTTTTGATGGAGCGAGAGCATTTAATAAAGATATTAGTAATTGGGATGTGGCAGAGGTCACAAATTTTACAAGGACCTTTAAAAATGCAGGCGAATTCGATCAGAATCTAACCTCATGGAATGTTGAACACTATGCCCAGACACCAATTTTGTTCGCCCCAATATTATCTAGTAATAAACAACCATGCTGGGGTTTTAATGGATGTCCAAATGGTCCAAATTTAACTTCCAGCAATCCATCAGATAATTCTTTTGGGGTAAATACAAGTCTTAATCTCACATTGACCTTTGACAAAGATATAAGAGCATCGGAAACAAGTGGAAATATTGCTCTGCATAAATCTGACGACACTTTAGTCAAGCAGTACAGCAATGATTCATTGAATATTTCAGGCAAAGTTATTACTTTACCAGCAGAACTTATTGCAAACACAGATTATTATCTTCTTATCGACCCCAAAATAATTGAATCTTCAAATGGCATTAGCTACAAAGGCATTACAGATAAAACCGAACTGAATTTTTCAACTTACAGCAATGACTCAGTCGCTCCAGTTATAACTTCCCAATCTCCAGAGGATAATGCTACTGATGTTTCTACATCTGATCCAACAGTTGAAATAATTTTCAGTGAAAACGTAGTTCGTGGTTCAGGAAATATTTCTCTATACAACTATTCAACTGATGCATTAATAAGATCATTCAATATGAGCAACACTACTGATATCTCCATATCCGGGAATGAAATGTCAATTTCATTAAGAGATTCTGACGGATCAGTTTTGATAAATGATGGTACTCAATATTATATTTTAATTTCAACAGGAGCAGTAGTGGATGAAGCGGCTTCTCCTAATTCTTTTGCTGGAATTGATTCAAAAAATACTTATAATTTCACTACCAAAAGTGCTTCCTGCGGATCGATATCGGGAGTTGTCAGATACAAAAATGGTGATCCAGTTAACGGTTCAACTGTAAAACTTTATAAGGATGATTCTCTAATCACAACTACTACAACCAATAGTGTGGGTAACTATAATTTTTTTCCTAATAGCGCTGGGACCTTTAAAGTTGAATTTATAAAATTAGCTGGGAAGAGAGGTAAAGGTAAAGTTGATTTAACGGATGGGCCAGTTTCATCAGGAAGATTTATCAAAAATATCCAGATCAGTTCTTCATGTGAAGAAATTAGCGATATAGATGGCCTTTTAATTGACCCTGCAGGAGTGATATACGAATCATCTACAAGACAACCGGTATCTGGAGTAACAGTTAAATTGCTTTATGAAGGAAGTCTCGTAAATAACGACTGGCTGGATGACAGTGGTGGAAACAATGTCCAGGAGACGGATTCAGATGGCAAATATAATTTTGTTCTGAAAGGAGATATCGCACAAAGTGGTAACTACTCAATTACTGTGGATCCGCCCAAAGGATATGGTTTTGAAAGCACAAAGATTATCTCCGAAAATGGTATTTTCACTCCCGATCTTGGTGGTGGAGCACAAACCATTCAAATACAGGAAGATGCTCCAGATTCCGGAGAACTCACAACCTATCATTTGAATTTTAACTTTACTTTCACAGGCGTTTCATCCACCACATCAAATGGTGTGATAAATAATCATATTCCTATAGATTCAAAGGGTGATCCAACTTTGAAACCTGATGTACTGGGACTGGCAGAAGCCTGGACAGACGCATCAATACGATTCACCAAGGCAGGTTTAGATGCTGTGAACAGAAGGCTAGAATGGCTTTCCAGGAATAAAAGATCTGATAAAAAATCATTTCAAGGCATTGATTTTTCTTTCTCAAATCCAACATTAGAGAAAGTTTTTAATGGATCGGGGAAACAATTTAAAGATATAGAAAGTAAAGATTTTGAAAATTGGGCCAGAGCAAACTGGAATGATAAAAGGCTGAAAAATGAATCAGACCAAATAATCGATGATCTCAGAAATAGTTCAGTAGACATTGCTTTTGCAGAATTACGCGAAAAAACATTTGATCCTGATTTAAATCCAAAAGGTGGAAACTTACTTGGAAACTGGTTTTTATGGACTGATGGAGAGATAGTTGTTGGTGATTATAAAAAAAATACAACATCATCAAATCAGAAATCAGATGCACTTAACTTAACTTTTGGTGCAGACAAAAAATTAAAAAACAATTCTCTGCTTGGCTTCGCTTTTACATATGGTAACGATCATGTAAAAATCGGCTCACAAGGAAGCAAGTTAAATTCAGATAACTACAGCGTTTCAATTTACTCCTCCCAAGAATTCAAAGGCTTTTTGCCCACAGATTTTCAGTTGGGAATTGGAAAAATGGATTTCTATACAACCAGATTCGAAGACTCAATTGCCCACAAAGGCCAGAGAGATGCCAATCTCATCTTTGGATCTCTTTCTTTCAGACCCGACCCGATTTCCAAGGGGAACATTACTTTCAATCCCTACGCACGGATTGAAGCTTCTCATATATCATTAAAACCATTTTCCGAATCAGGCAGTCATCTTGCCTTGACTTTCAAAGAACAGACAGTCAACCATAAAATTTTGGCCCTTGGATCAGATTTATTCAGCGAATTTGAGATTAAGGAATGGAAAATAAAACCTTTCGCAAAAATAGAATACAATTTCGACTTCACAGATGATTCTATTGTGGATCTGAATTATGTAGATGACAGCACCACCAATTACAGATTTTCAATTTTGAACTCATCGGATAATTTCCTCAGCAATACCATTGGATTGCAGATGAATAGGAAAAATAGATTCGGAGCCGTGCTTTCTTACAAAAATGAACAGGGAGATTCAAAAAAATCAGATTCCTATCAACTACAGATAAATTGGAATTTCTAAAGACTAAAAAGTGGATTAAAGAATAATTACAGCACTCCCTAGAAATAATTTGACAGCCACAGATGGGTCGTCTAAATTTATTCTGCACACTTCAGAATCATTGTGCTGCAGGCAATCATGAATGGTCCAACCCGGCCCACTTTAAAATTGCCCTTGTAGCTCAGCGGTAGAGCACTCCCTTGGTAAGGGAGAGGTCTCGGGTTCAAGTCCCGACGAGGGCACTTGAGCAATTAATTAATATAACTGAGATTTCGTAGATCTGCATTTAAACTAATATTCAAATATATTTAACAAAGTTTGTCTTTAGTAATGCCACTATCTTCATACCGTATGCAGCGAATTTATCTTGCAGCGACCATGAATTATGGTCTTGGTTCTGATGATCCAGAGGAGTTGGCCTACTACAACAAAATCAGAAAAGAGTTAGATGATATGAAAAAACATCCAATTAAAAAAGGAATTCCCCTAAACTGGGCTACCCACTAAGGAATATATAAATGAACCTGCATACTTTTTTATTAATTGATGGGAGTCTGATGCTTATTGGTCTACCTTTATCGATGATTCTTAAAGGCAGAAATTGATCAAAATTTTATACATTTTAACCATATTCAAATTTAATTGTTGATCCTTTATCCGTATATGGGGGTACCTCAAACCGTACATATTTTTTAGTCAGATGGCTTGTCTGACTAGTTAGAACATAGTTGTAGTCGTCATGAGCAAATGTCTACCAAATCCACCATTAAAGAAGTTCATAAATCTGAGAGCGAAGAAAGATCAGAAGAAGAGCTTCTTGAGGAGGAAATCAGAAATCAGCAAACATTGGATAATTTTGTTGAATCTGATAAAAACTGGAGTTAATCAAAATTTATTTATTTATTAAAAGATTATTATGAACTTAAAAAGATCACCATTCTCAATCTTGAATAAAGAGAAAAGAGAAATCGACTATATCAAAGGAGTTTACAAGAGAAAAATTCAAGCTGAAATTGATTCTTACAAAGACCCCGAAGATGAAGACAGGATAGATACGATCCAATCTCAAGATGTATTGATGCTTGATAGGATCTCAATTTAATTATTCTTTTTTTCTTATCTTTTTTCCTCTTTACCTTTTTATAAACTTCATCAGCCTTCTTTTAAATATTATCCAGCTTGTTTGATAGTTCTTTTATAGCTTCAGCTTTTCTTTTTTTTACTACTGTATCTTTTACCTCAATAATATTTACTAACTCTTCGCTAGCTATCGTATCTTTAGCCTCTTTGGTTTTTATGCCAAACTTGCCTTTAATAAAATTAGCTATAAAAATAAGAAAAGGTACATGGGCTAAACCACCTATTACTATTCTTGTTTCTGAATAAGCCATTTAATAGCTAAAAGAATTGGGATATTTAAGCAAAAATTTTATTTGTTTTTATTAAGCCAATAAATATTAGTAATCATTCTTGATTCGTAGATCAAAAATCTTGCTATTAATTAAATAGAGACTTTTTTATTAAATGCCATTAGACGTATTTCTAATGAACATGTGTGTTGTAGTTATAGCATTACTTATCAGAAGAGAAATCAAAATTAAGAAGGCGAGATAAATTATGAAAGAACAAATTTTAAAAGAGCATTACATTCCAAATATCCATGCTATTACTCTTTTACTAATGCTTCTTCTATGCCTGTGGTTACCGCTTGCACTGAGATTCTTATTAATAATTTAGTCGAACTAATTAGTAAATACTCTTATCCTTAAACTCTGGTATAACCTAATTTTGTTTTAAGGATCTTATGCGGAACTCCTTTTTTGCATTATTTCTATAGGTTTAAATAGTTAGTGTTTCGACTACTCAGAAACCCAACTTGTGATTTTCGTTGTGCTATAAATATGCCCTCCAGATTCTATATTCTTAATGGTTTCAGGATCTGAAAAAACATGCTTAGCGACACCTTCTTCAGCTTGATGAATAACAATCACTTCTTTTGGATCAATTAAACTTTTGCCACGATACAAAGGAGTAAGACCTACCGTTTTATGAAATGCATCTATCTCTAGGCTATCAAACATTTTTACCCACTCCTCAAATGTATTTGAAAGTTTAAAGGTGAAAACAGTAGTTTCAAGAGACATAATAAAAAGAAGCTAATTGGTCCTTATTGTAGATTGACTGTCAATTATCAAGAAAAAACTGGTGGGTAAGGTGTTTGTCCATTCATTAATAAAGTGTCAATTGGTTTACAGATATTCATCAATGCATCTTGTCCGAAACCTGGACCAGAGGGACCATCTATAAACTCCTGAAATTCCTCAGCTGAAATACCCTCTTTTACTTCCCAAAAACAATATACAGGACCAGTTTTAGTTACGGCATTTGCAGAATGGTTAAAAAATCCTTTTTCTTTATTAGCTGCTACCGCATCATCCCATCCACCACCTGGTGACATTGCCGCATAAGCTGTTTCCCACCATTTTTCAGCTTTTCCTACCTTAAATTCATGATGAACAATATAAAAAGTTGATGCCATAAAAATAATATTTGAGTTAATAACAAAGTTACTTGATATAAGTAAAGGGAAGATTAATTTATTTTGAATTCCTAAATAAAAAAGGAGTCTAAAAGCCCTTAGCGATCGACTGTCAACATACACAATTTAAATCAGAATCCAGATATTGCTTCATAGAAATTATTGTCTGGCAGTATTTCCTTCAAGGGTTCAATCTCCTAGGCAAAGCCTTGAACCTGCACAGTAAAAACTCACACTTCAAAAAGCTTGGGAATCGTATGACCCATATTTTTGAGATGAAATAAAGCAGCGGCACCATCTTTATATGCCTCTCCTACATGAAACTTATTTGACCCGCATGTAGTGATATTAAAAAAAAGGCAGTCAGGTTAATTAGCTTTTGTCAGTACCAAAATTTCTTTTAAACGAGCTAGCTATACACTGGTCCATCTTTCCATCCTTGACTGTGACGTGGGGATAGAAAGAAACAATGATTGTATCGAGAGACATCAATTATAGATATTTCTTTTATCTTTTTAGCAACTAATCTTTATGAGCAAATTAAAAATATGGATTATCTAAAAATTAAGAATGTTAATTTGGTATCGCATGTACCGTTTATATGTTTTTTGGAAGCTATTAATTGGATATGAGTTATTTTGCTGAATCAAACCATATTGAATATGATGCATGGTTCGATGAAAACATCGACCCAGTGGATCTTATGAATTACTCAGATGAAAAGGAGTTCAGTAATTCGGTACACTTTAAGTTCCATAAGATGTCTACAAGAAATTTAACGATTGGTTCTTCTGATAATTTTCACTGGTAAGTAAAAGATTTTTACTCCATAAATATTTATGAATCTTACGCAGAATATGTTCCATCACTTTCTCTTCTTGCCTTAGCTAATACAATTTCATCTACAACTTTTTCAATCATGTAAGCACTTTTTTTACCAAGGCATTTTTCTTTTTTAATGCTCTCAAAATCATTTGGGATTAAATCTTTATGTTCACAACAATCGCATTTAATATCAATTTTCATACCTCTGAAAACCTCCAAAGCCCAAGAAAAAATCCATTGCTGAACTGATATACTCTCCCAACTATCAAAATTCGACCATTCATCAAAATCCCTACTAAGGATGTCTTTTA
>QCRA01000020.1 GCA_003212035.1 Prochlorococcus sp. AG-459-D04 | reverse complement strand
ATCATCTTTAATTAAATTAGAAGAAAATTATAGGTCATCTTCCAATATCCTTGATGCTGCAAACTCACTGATTGAAAACAACTCTGAAAGGATTGACAAAGTTTTAAAGGCTACTAAAGAAAAAGGGGAACTTTTAACGTTACTCAGCTGCGACGATGAAATTTCCGAGGCAGAAGTAATTACCAATAAAATAAAATCACTCAATAACTATAATCAAAAACCAATTTGGAAAAATTTTGCAATTTTATATCGAACTAGAGCTCAGTCGAGAGTATTAGAAGAATCTCTTGTAAGATGGCGCGTTCCTTATACAATTTTTGGAGGATTGCGTTTTTACGATAGAAGGGAAATTAAAGATGCAATAGCATATTTAAAAGTTCTGGTTAATTCCTCAGATAACGTTAGTCTTTTACGAATCATAAATGTTCCTAGAAGAGGGATTGGTAAGACTACTATTCAAAAACTTAATGAACTATCTAATAGGTTAAATATCCCATTATGGGAGGTTCTTAATGATAAGCAAAGTCTTGAAGAAACAATAGGCCGTTCATCAAAAGGAATTAATAAATTTACTGAAGTTATGAATGATCTACTGTGTTACCTAGAAAATTCAGGTCCCGCTCACCTACTACAACTTATATTAGAAAAAAGTGGTTATTTGAGTGACTTGCTTTCTAGTGGTACTGAAGAATCTGAAGATAGAAGAAATAACTTACAAGAACTAATTAATGCAGCTACTCAATATGAAGAAGAAACAGAAAGTGGAGATGTAGAGGGATTTCTTTCTACAGCAGCCTTAACAACCGATAATGATACGAAGAAAAATAATCCTAACTCTGTAACTCTCATGACTCTGCACAATAGTAAAGGTTTAGAATTTCAAAATGTTTTTATCACGGGGCTAGAACAAGGTCTCTTCCCTAGTCATAGATCAATAGATACTCCCTCACTTCTTGAAGAGGAAAGAAGATTATGTTATGTAGGTATTACTAGAGCTAAAGAAAGAGTTTTCTTAAGTCATGCCAGAGAAAGAAGATTATGGGGTGGAATGCGTGAAGCAACAATTCCTTCAATATTTCTTTCGGAAATACCTGAAGATTTAATGGATGGCGAATTACCACAAACTGGTGGTGCTTCAATTAGAAGAGATTGGCATCTTGATCGTTTAACTAGAGTTGATCGAAACAATCCAAATGAATTTGTTAACAAACCAATAAATGCAGTAAGGAAATTATATTCAGGTCCCAGTAAAGGGAAAAGATGGATAGTTGGAGATATGCTAATTCACTCAAAGTTTGGGAAAGGCGAAATCATACATATTTTTGGGAGTGGGGAAAAAATATCTTTAGCAGTAAAATTTGGTGATAAAGGAAGTAAAATTCTAGATCCCAGATTAGCTCCAATTCGTTATGTAAGTTAAAACTCATGAACGATATCTCTGATTACATCCAAGGGGAATTAATCAAAACTCCATTTAATCTATATAACCTAATTGCTAAATACATAGAATCTAATAACAATACTAAAGTAGCTTTTGTAGGCGGTTATTTAAGAGATTTATTAATTAGTAAATTCCACAAAAAATCGTTTTCTAAACCTGTAGATATTGATCTTGTTATTGAAGGATCCTCTATTTCTCTTGCAAAATTTATAAAAAAAAATATTGTAAATGTAGATTTATGTTTAATCAAGGAATTTAATTTATACAACACTGTAGAAATAAATATTAATGACTATAAAATTGATATTGCTTCTGCGAGAAAAGAAATTTATTCTGCTCCAGGCTTAAATCCGACAGTAAAAAAAAGTACTATTGAGGAGGATCTTAAGAGGAGAGATTTCACTATAAATTCAATAGCCTTCGAGGTCTCGACAAGGAAAATCTATGATCTTTATGGAGGAATTTCTGATATAAAAAGTAAAAGATTGAACTTACTTCACAGTAATAGTATTTCAGATGATCCAAGTAGATTAATTAGATGTGCAAAATATGCTTCAAGGTTAGATTTCAATATTTCAAATAATTCCCTCAAACAATCTCAAGAAACAGTTAAAAAATGGCCATGGAAAAGTTCAGAAACACATCAGAAAATGATTTACCCTCCTGCACTAGGCATACGAATAAGAATGGAACTAGCTGAAATATGCAAACACGATAATTTGACTAATGTAATTTCGATAATTCATAAATGGGAAATTATCTCAATCTTGAATGAAAATATTAAAGTCGATAAAAGGTTTTTAAGAGGATTAAATTGGATTAATAAGTTAAAGGGAAATTATATGCTTTACTTATTAAAAGACTCAGAAGATTTAGAAAAAGCATGTCAAAGATTTTTGGTAAATAATAGTGAGATAAAAATATTAGAAGATTATTTAAATATAAAACAGATATTAAATACAAACCAAAAAAATTTCAATCATTTTTCTCCATCAAGTTGGACAGAATTTATTGAGGACAGAAACCTTAATAATGAGACAGTCAAATTATTAATTTGTGATGGAGGACCATACTGGCGAAAATTTTTTAGGTGGTTATTTATTTACAAATTCATAAAATCAAAAAAAGATGGAGAAAAATTAAAAAAAGAAGGATGGGACCCAGGGAAGGAGATGGGAAAAGAAATCAAAAGATTAAGATATTTGGAAATTGACAAATTAAATAGAAATTAATTACATTTTTACAACCTCTCCAACCTTGTACCATTTATCCTTTAGCACATTTTCATATTTACGATTGCAACTAATCAACAAGGGGCCGCAAGTTTGAGGATCTAATAGTAATGATATTCTCTCGTTAAAAGTCTCTTGATCTAATGAATTTTCGTTTAAAAAATTAATTATTCTTTTTTGCTTATTTAGTTTATAAATTTTGTCAAAAATTTCTTTATTAGATTCAAAGAAAGTACTTTTAACATCTTTTCTTATTAAATCAAATACTCCAGGATAAGCTTTAAATGCAAATAAATCTAATAAAACTTTTAGTGGCTCAAGATTATTGCTTTGCCTATATAAATTAGATGATTCAACCATTTCTTTAAGATGTCCAATAAATCCATATCCAGTAATATCAGTCGCAGCGCTGACTAATGTTTCTTTAAATTGATTTTGAAAAAGATAAATTTCATCAATCAAATATTGCTGACTCTTTAATAAATTATTAATTACTTCAGAAGAACTACCTAACATATTAATATTTTGCATTTGACCGGCAAAGTAAATCCCAACGCCCAGAGGTCTAGACATCATGAGAATATCTCCAATATTCATTCCAGATTTAAGCCATGGTTTTGCTCCATTTTTTAAAATACCTTGAACTGTTAAAGAAATATCTATTCCTAATGAATAAGGTTTATTTACTAAACTTCTTGCCTCGAAAGTATGGCCTCCAAGTAATTCACCGCCATGATCCTCAACTATTGATTTAATACCTTGAAGTGATTGAGAAAAGAGGTAACTCTGAAATTCTCTTTCAACTTTTGGTAATGAAATTAAAGCCTGGGCGGATGAAAGTTTTGCTCCGCATGCCCACAAATCTGAGCAAGCATGCAAAGTAGTAATTTTTGCATTAAGCCAAGGATCACTTACCAAAGCAGGAAATCCATCTACACTTTGCAAGATAATATCTTGACCATTTTGATATATCTCAACTGAATCTTCAGGTGATGAGGCAAAAGAATTTAAATTAGAATTTATTAATGATTTATTCAAAACAAACTGAGGAATTTTAGCTGCACATCCTCTGCAATCATTCAATGTAATATTTTTTTCACTACTTTTCATAATTAGCCTTTTTGATCTGAACTTTTTAATAAAGTTGAGATCAATTTTATGCTTTAAAATCCAAAAAATAAAAGAAGGGCCGAAAACAAAATTGCGATAAATAGCAAAAGCCTTTGGATGATGGCTTGGAAATATATTTACTATTTGCAACCCGATCTTTTGAGGAAACCACTTTTTTAATGATCTCCCTTCTATATCTTTTTTTAAATTTTGTACTAATGTATTTACAACTTTTACTGCAAAAACTCCCGATGCTGGTCTTTTTACTGAACCTACAACTGCGCAATCACCGACAGCAAAGATTCCAGAGAAACTTTTTATCTGCAAATTCTGATTTGTAATTATTCTGCCAAAAGAATCCGAATCTAATAATTTTTTTTGTGCCCATAACGGAGATGTATTTCCAGTACATAAAAGAATTTTTCCATAATCAAAATTAAGTTTTTCAACTAAATCAATATTGGAATTCCGTAAACTTTTTAGAATTGTATTATTAATTTTTCTTGAATCACATAATAGTTTTAAAGGTCTATCTGCCCATCTCTTTCTCAAAGCAAATGATACTTCAATTGCAGCAAGGCCACTTCCAACAATTACAAAAGGAAGTTCATTAACTGAATCAAAAATGTCCTCTTTTAATATTGAGTCATAAGCCCTTAAGAAAGGTTTAATTGAAAAAGCATTTCGATTTTTAACTTGTGATTCAAATTCTTTTGGAATTATTGTTTGACTTCCATAATTAAGCACCAACTTCGAATAATTAACTGAAGGTCTATTACTTAGAACAATTTTCTTTAAATTGAAATCAATATCCTTTACTTCTTCTTCTATAAAAGATACTTTTGCATTTTTTGCTAAAGATTTTATATCAATTAAACTCTCTTCTAAAGTGATTGATTTTGAAATCACAGATGGGAATATAGCCGAATAAACCAAATGAGAATCTCTAGATATAATTGAAACAGGAATTTCTGGCATTAATTTCGGGAACATTAACCATTTCTTCAATAAAGAAACATTTGAGTGTCCTCCTCCAATTAGTACCAGATGATTAAAAGTCATTTACATCACTATGAATAAAGAACATTTATTACCAATTGAAAAATCAAGATTAGGAGTGATTGGTGGAAGTGGATTTTATTCAATGGATCAAATAGAGTACTTAAGAGAACTAGAAATCAATACTCCCTATGGTAAACCTTCTGATTCAATAAAAGTATATAATCTTGGAAACCTAGAAATAGCATTTATTCCTAGACATGGCAGAACACATAGTTTAAATCCTTCTGAAATCCCCTACAAAGCTAATGTTTGGGCTCTTAGATCAATTGGAGTAAGATGGATTATTGCTCCATCAGCAGTTGGTTCATTACAAGAACAGATAAGGCCACTGGATATAGTGGTTCCAGATCAATTTATAGACCGGACAAAAAATAGACCTGCAACCTTCTTTAACGAGGGAGCTGTCGCTCACGTAACTATGGGAGATCCCTTCTGCACAAATTTATCACGTATATTAAGTGAAATCGGAGAAAAAAATATTCCTGGCGGTAGACAATTGCATAGAGGGGGTACCTATCTAGCAATGGAAGGTCCCGCTTTCTCAACTAGAGCAGAATCTAATTTATATAGGAGTTGGGGATGTTCAATAATTGGAATGACGAACCACACAGAAGCAAGATTAGCTAAAGAAGCTGAAATAGCTTACTCCTCCTTATCTATGGTTACTGATTATGATTGCTGGCATCAAACTCATCAAGAAGTCTCTGTAGAGATGGTTTTGGATAATCTTAGATCAAATACTGAAGTGGCTAATAAAATAATACTTGAAGTAGCTAAATTAATTGAAAAAGAAAGACCAAAAAGTAAGTCTCATTTTTCATTAAAAGATGGATTGATAACCCAAAAAGAAAATATCCCAAGCTCCACAAAAGAGAAACTAAGGATATTTACTGATTCTTATTAAACCTATTTGATGTTAGTGATTATAAGGTCAAGGCAAGAATTTGTTAGCCTCCAGCTCCAACGCCTTGGTATGAACCATAGAAGAATATACCTAAAACGAAGATAACTGCAATTCCACCTGCTGTAGCAACAAGCCATAGAGGAAGAGTTCCTTCAGTCCATCTTCTTTCCCATGCGACTGCTGGTCTACCGTCGGGAAGTCTATCTGGAATTCTTCCATCAGGTCCTTTTAATTTACTCATAGTTTTAATTTAATTGAAAAAGTAACTGGAAAATAAAATTCCCAATACAAAGACTGATAGTAAGCCTAAATAAAGGCTTGTACGATTAAGTTCAACTGGAACTTTGTTAGGATTTTCGTTAACTTGCATGATTGTTAAATTTATCGGGCTACGAATTGCATAGCAGCAATGGAACCCAAAAAGAATACTGATGGAATAGCTAAAGCGTGAACTGCTAGCCAACGAACGGTAAATATGGGATAAACGCGGACTTCCGCAGCCTGCATTGGAGCTTGAGAATTAGACATAGTTATTTTGTTCTTAAATCAAGTTGAGACTTCGCATCAAATCTTTGCGTTACAACAGGAGCTTTTGCTTCAGATGCCTGAAAATAACTATCCGGACGTGGAGTACCGAAAGCGTCGTAAGCCAAACCTGTGTATACGAATAAGAAGCCTGCTATAAAAATAGCTGGTAATGTTACTGCATGAATAATCCAGTACCTAATACTGGTGATTATTTCAAAGAATGGGCGTTCACCCGTTGAACCTGCGGCCATAATCACAAATGTTTACCATATGATCTTACAGTGTAAAATCATAAGTTCGCGAAGAAATTAACAGCTTGGTTACAGACAGTTGTTAAATTCATCCAAAATTAAGATTTTTTTTATTATTTTTCTTAAGTTATTACAGATTTAACCATTCCATTTAAGAATGTAACCACGCTCGCCAAGTATAAATCCTTTTTGGTTATCTAAATACTCCTTATCAAGAAAAACTATTTTTATATAGTTAGTAGGCAATGCAGAAGCAAGAGGATCTGAATTCCAAGTTTCACCTTGATCTTTACTTACTATTAAAGTGCCATTACCACCGCCAGCCCATATGTCACCATTTGGATCCCATCCCATATCTAAATAATTGTAACCATTAAGAATAGGGATTATAGGCTTTGACCAACTTTCTAGATTATTAGAATCTTCATTAAATCTAATTTCCGCACCTCTTGAAAGCATCCATAAACTTCCTTCTGGATTGAAACCAATGCTTTGCACTCTCTTGCTACTTGCTCTTTGGTGAGCAATCCAAGTATTACTATCACTATCAAGAGTAGAGAAGAAATTTCCAAGACTGCTTACGCTCACATAATCACCTGTTGATGTTCTTCTTAAATCTCTTATACCTCCCTGTTCCGATGGGTCTGATACTTTTGCCTCCCATGTTTCACCGCTATTGGCAGTTTCATAAATAGCTGCTGAGGTTGTCGCCAATTGAGCAACTCCTTCATCAATAGTAGTGATTAAGAAAGGTTGGCCTGGTAACTTCCCAAGTGAAAGCCTAGTCCAATTTTTACCTTCATCAAAAGTATGCATGACTAGAGAGGGTTGCCCTATTAACCAACCTTCAGAACCCTTAAAATCAATATCGAGAAGGCGAAAGTTCTCTTCAGCAGAAATATCTAATGATCGTTTTTCCCATGTTTCACCACCATCAGTAGATTCCATAATCAATCTATTTGAGCCTACTAAAAACCCATGATTATCATCTATAAAATCAACATCTAAGGCATTTGCCTGATCTTCAAACTGAATTGTTTTCCAAGGGCTGCTTTCATTCATCTTGACACCTGTGGATGAACAACCGCTTAAAACAAAACAGAGAACTACAGATAAAATAAGATTCGGAATACTGGTAAAAAAATTTTTCATTTAATTATATTAATGCAAAGAGTATAAAGAAAGGAACATAGCAGCAGCAAACGCCAACCCTCCAAAAATCAATATATTTTTTTGTCCAGGAGGTAAACTATTAAATCCAAATCCATAAACTAAATTCTCTTCAAATCCACTAGGTTTTGCTCTAGATCCAATATCCTTATAAAAATTTTTACCGGCTCGACAAACAGGGCAAGCAAAAGTATTCCCATCTAACTCTGAAAAAGGAGTATTTTTAGGTATGTTTAATTTTTTATTCCCTTCAGACGGATCATAAATGTATCCACAACTTCTACATTCGAATCTATTTTGTTCTAAATTAGGAATAGGTTGTTCAACATTTACTCCTATGGAGTTTTTAGAAAGGTTTTCTTTCTCAAAGCCTTCAACTATCTTGTTTTCCTCAGAGGCTGGTTGAATGTTTTCACTCACGGTTTATTATTGTTCTTTAAGAACTTTAAAAGATTTTGCTTAATTAAGCGACTTTTATTCAAAATTAATTTTTAAGATGTTTTTATTAACTGGCTATGAATATTTTCTAGGTTTCCTTCTCATTGCCGCAGCAGTACCAATATTAGCTCTAGTTACTAATCTTATCGTTGCCCCAAAAGGCAGAACGGGGGAAAGAAAACTTACATATGAATCTGGAATGGAGCCTATAGGAGGAGCATGGATTCAATTTAATATTCGTTATTACATGTTTGCCTTGGTTTTCGTTATATTTGATGTGGAGACAGTATTCCTTTATCCATGGGCTGTTGCCTTCAATAGATTAGGCTTATTAGCTTTTATTGAGGCTTTAATTTTCATTGCAATACTTGTGATTGCCCTGGCATACGCATGGAGAAAAGGTGCTTTAGAATGGAGTTAAAAAGTTGAATCCACAATTATCCCCAAAAGCAATAAGAGAAATCCGAGAAGGAACTTGCAATCCTCTTAGTGCGCCACAAGTTACTACAGATTTAAGCGAAAATATTATATTGACAAGTTTAGACGATCTTCATAATTGGGCTAGACTAAGCAGTCTATGGCCTCTCTTGTATGGAACAGCTTGTTGTTTTATAGAATTTGCCGCTTTAATAGGATCTAGATTTGATTTTGATAGATTTGGATTAGTACCTAGAAGCTCGCCAAGACAAGCAGATTTGCTAATAGTTGCAGGAACAGTAACCATGAAGATGGCCCCAGCCCTGGTAAGACTTTATGAACAAATGCCTGAACCAAAATATGTGATTGCCATGGGTGCTTGCACAATTACAGGGGGAATGTTCAGCGCAGATTCAACAACTGCTGTAAGAGGCGTCGATAAATTGATACCAGTTGATCTATATCTTCCAGGATGTCCACCAAGACCAGAAGCAATTTTTGATGCTGTAATCAAATTAAGAAAAAAAGTTGGGAATGAATCCATTATAGAGCGCACAAAAACAGAGCAAACTCACAGATACATAACATCTGATCACGAAATGAATCTCGTTTTCTCAGAAAATACAGGTGAATATCTTAACAAAACTTCAGCTAACGTCATCCCTTCCTCCAAAAAAGAAAAGATAACTGAATTACCTGAAAACACCGAAAAAGCTGAAATTATTGACACTTTTGAAGATTAATGGAAAAAGACGATTTAGCCAAATCCTCAGATTCTTCTTTAGAAAAAGAAGGGTTTATAAGCCAATATTTGTCTAAAGATGGAATTCCAAATCAATCTTTATCTGATGATCACATAGGAATTGAAAACATATCTGTGGAACCTAACAAATTATATGAAGCAGTATCTGCCTTGAGAAATTACGGTTTCAACTATCTTCAATGTCAAGGAGGATATGATGAGGGGCCAGGCAAAAATCTTGTTAGTTTCTACCATTTTATAACTGTTGATGATTTACAAAAAATCGAAAAAATTAAAGAAGTCAGATTAAAAGTTTTCTTAAAAAGAGATTCTGATTTATCAATCCCTAGTTTGTATAAAATTTTCAAAGGAAGTGATTGGCAAGAAAGAGAAACTTTTGATATGTATGGAATAAATTTTATTAATCATCCTAATCCCAAAAGATTATTAATGCCTGAAGATTGGAGAGGATGGCCATTACGAAAAGATTATATTCAGCCTGATTTCTATGAACTTCAAGATGCTTATTAGTTTAATTTTTTTAATTTGCGATAAATAAACATAACTGCTCTAGCTAGTCTCCTTGGATCATGTCTAAGAGTTGGAGTTATTCTTTTTGAATACAATGGTGCTTGCAAAACATAATAACCCTCAGATAATAATTTTTCTTTATTACATAAGACAGGCTCTGCCCCTCTACTTTCGTAATAGTCTACTAATGGAGACTTTTCAAATTGAATCTGAGATAGGATTGAGTCAAAAATTCGAGCATTAACTCCAAAATTTGATAGTTGTTTTTCTATTGCTTTGATATGTTGATAGACATCAAGTCCATCAGTTTCTCCAGGCTGAGTCATCAAATTACTAATATAAATTTTAGGAGCACTACTTTGCAATAAGGCATCCACTATCTCTGGTACTAAAAGATTAGGCAACACAGAGGTGTATAGACTGCCTGGACCAAGAACAATTAAATCGGCTTCTTTTATAGATTCAAGAGCACTTGGAAGAGCTGAAGGGTTTTCTGGTAGGTAACCAATCCTCGAAATTAATTTTTTAGATTTACTAATCTTGCTTTCACCAAAAATTTTTTCGCCATCTTCTAATTCGGCCCATAACATAACATCAATATTTGTTGCAGGTAAAACTTGACCTTGTACCGCCAAAACCTTACTAGAGGCTTGAACTGCTTTTTCTAAACTGCCCGTAATTGTTGTTAAAGCTGACAAGAATAGATTTCCAAAACTATGACCTTCCAGGCCACTTCCCCCTGAAAATCTGTACTGAAATAATCTAGTTAAAGTAGGTTCCTCGTTTGATAAAGCTGCCAAACAATTTCTAATATCTCCTGGAGGTTGCACACCTAATTGTTTTCTGAGAATTCCACTACTTCCACCATCATCCGATACAGTCACGATTGCTGTAATATTACTACTGTAATTTTTTAACCCTTTCAGTAGAGTAGATAAACCTGTACCTCCGCCAATTGCAACAATATTTGGACCTCTATTTAATTTACTTTTAACTCTTAATGCATCAACTAAAAATGTATTTTTTTCTGGAACAAGCGCTTTCTGAATTGAATTAATACTTCTATTCTGTCCAATCCCAATTAATAGTAATCCAATAACAACAATCAATGGTCCCATTAATGAAACAGGCAAAATTCGTGTTAAACCTGTTATTACCCCAAAAAAGATTTCAATAAGCCAATAGAGCGGTCTTAAATTTGTCCAAATTACCAAGCCTAATAATGTAGTCAAAAATCCTATCGCAGATGTAAGCATCCATCTTTTTATTACCAATCCAGGTAAAAGCCAACTCAAAATTCTTAAGATTTTGTTTAACAACACAAAATTAGTCTTTTTAAAATTTTTATAGTACCTTCTTACCCTTTTTTTGCGCTTATTCATTAAAAAACCTCTTAAATTATTTTTCTCAAATTTAAAGACTATATAAAATCATTATAAATCAAATTCATACATCCTTTTTTTATTTCTAAAAATAGGCAGAATGAAATATATAGATGCTTTTTATATAAGTTTTGAAAAAATCAAAGTATGCGATTGAAACAAAAAACCTCTCAATAAGCTGGGGGGAAGTTAATGTGCTTAATCAAATAAATTTTGAACTTAATGATGGAGAGAAATTAGCTATAGTTGGCCCCTCAGGTTCTGGTAAATCAACCATATTAAAAATATTAGCAGGACTAATTCTACCTACCAAAGGAGAATTAAGAATATTTGGTGAGAAGCAAACATATTTGAGATTAGATCAAAATAATCCTCCTGATGTAAGACTAGTTTTTCAGAATCCAGCTTTATTGGGATCTCTAACCATTGAAGAAAATGTAGGTTTTCTCCTCAAGAGAAATAAAAACCTATCAAAAAAGTCGATTCATGAAATAGTACGTGAATGCTTAGCAGAAGTAGGATTATTTAATATTGAGAATAAACTTCCAAATGAATTAAGTGGAGGCATGCAAAAAAGAGTAAGTTTTGCGAGAGCATTAATTACTGATCAAACTCTTAATGCAAAATCTAAACCTTTATTACTTTTTGACGAACCAACTGCTGGCCTTGATCCCATTGCCTCTTCAAGAATTGAAGATTTAATTAATAAGACAAACCATAAAGCTAACGGATCATCTATTGTGGTTAGCCATGTTCTTAGTACTATAGAAAGAACTTCAGATAAAGTTTTAATGCTTTATGGAGGCAAATTCAGATGGGCAGGCTCGATTGATGAATTTAAAAAGAGTGAAGATCCCTATGTATTTCAATTTAGGAATGGAAAACTTGATGGTCCAATGCAACCCAAAGACATTTAGAAATTATGCGTAGAAGTTTACGAGATTCAATAGTTGGTTTTTCCTTATTAGGAGGAATTTTAATATTTACATTTTTTTCTTTTTGGCTAAGAGGAGTAAGATTATCTTCAAAAAATTGGTACCTCTTTGCTGAATTCAATAACGCAAGTGGTTTATCAAAAAAATCTCCAGTTACTTACAGAGGAATCTTGGTTGGATCGATAGAAGATATCTTGTTTACAAATGAATCAATTAAAGCAAAAATAGTTTTAAATAATCCTGAAATTATTCTTCCAAGGCCAGCATTTGCAAGGGTAGTTACAAATTCGTTCCTTGGAGGAGATGTACAAGTTGCTTTAGAGACTAGTGACAAGACAATTCCTAAAAACATTGCAAAACCTACATCCGAAAAATGCGATGACAAATTGATTATTTGTCAGGGGGACACTATCACAGGTAAACAACTATCAAGTCTCTCAAATATAACTAATAAAATAAGTCAACTTTTAAAAGACACAAATCAAGAAAATTTAATTGAAAACATCGTTAACTCAATTGATCAATTTGACAGAACACAAGAAAATCTTGATGAATTAATTTTTTTATCAAAACAAGAACTTCAAAGAGTTGAACCACTAATAAAAGAGATGACAATTGCTGCTGTTCATTTAAATAACATTTTGTCTACTGTTGATGACAAAGAAACACTTAATGACATTAAATTGACAATTAATGCTGCTAGATCTATCTCAACCAAAATAGATGATATGAGCGATGATTTTGAAAAATTAACACAAGATAAAGAATTAACTAAATCCATAAGAGATTTAACGATTGGACTTTCAAAATTCCTTAACGAAATTTATCCATAAGAAATATTTTTTAGAATTCACTGATAGCATTTAAAGCCATAGCTGCGATTGCTTTATCTGTAGCTTTCGGCAATTGGACGTATTTCCCTTGAGCAGCCTCTGCTAATTCTTTACCAAATCCACTTGCTATAAATTTTCTTTCTGTATCAATTACTAAGAGTTTTATCCCAAGCATGGGATATTTTGCAGCGATATCAAGAACCTCTTGTTTTAAATTGACATTTTCATTTTCGTTATCTTTTACCTCAACCTCATTTTGTCCTAGAGATAATCCTAATGGTACATTTCCTCGGCCATCAGTGATCCCCACAACAATAACTTGACCTATATCTCCTGTTGAAAGAGCATTTTTTGCTACTTTTGCTGATTGTGTTAGTCCATGTGCCAAAGGGGATCCTCCACCACAAGGCATCGTTTCCAACCTTCTTTTTGCAGCAGTTATTGATCTAGTAGGAGGCAAAAGCACTTCAGCTTGATTACCTCTGAAAGGAATTAGCGCTACTTCATCTCTATTCTCATATGCCTCTGTTAAAAGTCTTATTACAGCGCCTTTTGCACTTTGCATTCTATTTAAAGCCATAGAACCGCTAGCATCAACCAAAAAAATTACTAAAGCTCCCGCCTTTTTTTGAAGAAGCTTTGCCCTAAAATCATTTTCCTCAATAACTATTGATTTATTAGGATTCCTTAATCTTCTTGATTTTTGATAAGGAGCAGCAGCACGAAGGGTAGCATCTACAGCAATTCTTTTTAGTTTACCTCTTGGAATAATAGGTTTTACATATCTTCCTCTACTATCACTAAATATGACTGATCTACTCCCGCTATTCCCTGCTTTAGCTTTAGCTGATGAAAAAAGCAACAAATCAGGATCAACATTACATGCCTCAGGGTCTAATATGAATTCTTCAGGTATTTCAGGAGTAGAATCTTCTTCTCCATCAGAATTATCTTCTTCTTGTTCTTGGTTTTGCTCATTATCATTTTCACTAGTCTCAGGTTCAGACTCTTCATTATTTGATTGAGGTGGGGGTGGGGGACTTTGATCCTCTGGTGGGGGTGGTTGAATATCATCATCTTCTGGAGGTATTTGCATTGCTCGTGGAAGAATAACTAACCTTACTGCGACTTTTAGGTCTTCAGAATTTACATTCTCATCGCCTCGAAGAGCGGCATTAGCCTTTGCTACTTTTACCGCAAATAATTCTGATCTATGCCCCTCTACTCCTCCTCTAAGAGCCTCATTCACTAAATAGGTTATTTGCTCTATTGTTATCTTGACATCCTTTAACCATTGCCTTGCCAAAATTAATTGAGTAGATAAATTATCAGATTCTTCGGACCATTTTTCTGAAAATTTAATATTATTTTCTGCGTGTGATAAAACAGATTTTGTAATCTCAACTCTTTGACCATTATCAATAGATTGATCAGCGGAAAGCACAATAGCAAAACGATCTAAAACATGATCTCTTAAAGCACCTTCTTCGGGATTATAAGTTGCTATTAAAAGTGACTTACAAGGATGAGAAAGGCTTAAACCATCTCTTTCAATATTATTTTTCTCTCTTCCTGTAGCTTCCAGAATTAAATTGACAATACCTTCATCCAATAAATTTATATCGTCTACATAAAGAACACCTCTATGAGCTTCCGCCAAAATTCCAGGCTGAAAAACTTGTTCCCCCGTACTTAATGAGGCAGCAACGTCAATTGATCCAACAAGTCTATCTTCAGTTATGCCAATGGGAACTTGAATAAATGGTGCCTCTCTTACTTTTTTTGGAATTTCTTCAATTTGATTCAAATAATCACTTCCAATTGCCTCCTCTAATAATTTAATAGTACTAATATCCCATTCCGATGGTTTATCTGGATCTAGATTCCTACCGATAGGTCTTAATGAAAAATTACTATTTCTTTTAATTAACTTTTCCAGTATTAATTCATTATCTAATATCTCTATAGGAGGGAGTAAAGTATGCAAACCCCTTGCCAATACTGACTTACCAGTTCCTCTTCCGCCAGCGATAATAACGCCTCCTAAACTAGGATCGACTGCTGCCAAAAGCAAAGATAATTTCAATAAGCTATGTCCTGTAATTGCCGCCAAGGGGAAAGCTCTAAAAGAATCCTTTGACTTCATTAAATCTTTTTTTTCTCCTTTTTCATTTAACTCGGAGTTCAAAATCACTTTAAAAATGCCTGATATAGAATTTATCCAATAACTTTGTTTTTTGTAGTGGAATTATCAAATCTTAATATCAAAAATGGACTATGTATATCCCTTGGAGCAAATATTGATAGTAAATTCGGAAGCCCTCTTGAGTCAATATTAATTTGCAAACCAAAAATAGAAGAAATAATAAATGAGTGGGGAGATCTTTATAACAACAAAAAAGAAGAGAAAAGAAAATTTCATGCAAACTTTTTTTTTGGTCTTCAATTTATGAGACATTACCTCATGGAGTTGAAAATAACCAGCCAAATTATTTAAATACTCTATTGCTTATTAAAAGCAATTCTTTTCCTAAACCGTCAAATAAAAAGCGAAATTACTCTTAAAAGAGCTAAAAAAGTTAGAGAGATTTTTTGGACGAGAAGAGACGCCAAAGGGTAAGAAATGGCTATCAAGATGTCTCGATTTAGATATTCTTTGGTGGGAAGATTTTCATACGGCTGACGAGGAATTAACATTACCTCACCCTAGATTCATGAATCGGAATTTCGTTATTACACCACTATCTGAAATCTTAAGTAGAAGCCAAAAAATCAAAAAGTTTGATGCACCAAAATGGTCTATATAAATGATTTACAAAACCAAAAAATAACTGTTAGGCTGTCATTATTTAAAAATTATGGGCAACAAAAACTTTAAAAAAAGATCCATTTTTAAAGAAAAAATATCTGAGTTAAAGTCAAAAAAATTTAGTTTCGAAATAAATAGAATAGAGCTTCCAAATGGCCATGAAGGTGAATATGGATACATTAAGCATCCTGGTGCAGCATTAGCCGTACCTATTACAAAAGACAATAGAGTTATCATTCTTCGGCAATATAGATTTGCTGTTTCAAGGTATTTATTAGAATTTCCAGCAGGTACATTAGAAATAGGTGAAACACCTATTAATTCAATTCAAAGAGAAATACAAGAAGAGACTGGATTCAGTGCAAACAAATGGGATGAACTAGGAACTCTTGTCCCTGCTCCTGGTTATGCAGATGAAGAAATTTATTTATTTATAGCTCGTGATTTAAACAAACTCAATTCCGAGGTTAAAGGAGATTTAGATGAAGATATAGAAGTATTAATTATAGATCCCGACGAACTAGATAATCTTATTTCTAGTGGGGATGAAATTCTTGACGCAAAAACCGTTACGGCTTGGTTTAGAGCTAAACAATTTTTAGATAAATTATGAATAAACCTAGAATACTTTTTTGGCATAGAAAGGATTTAAGAATATTTGATAATCAAGCTTTAATCAAAGCATTTTCATTATCAAATGCTATTACTTCAACTTATATATTTGATAAAAATTACTCACACGATTTCAATGCAAGTTCAAGAGCTTGGTTTCTAGGAAATTCGCTTCAAGAATTGGGAAATAATTGGAAAAAATTGGGTAGTAGATTAGTTATGGAAGAAGGAGATCCGGTATTAAAAATTCCTCAATTAGCAAAGAAAATAGATGCTAAATTTGTTTTTTGGAATAGATCAATTGAACCTTATGAGATTAATCGAGATTTAGAAATAAAAAATAATTTAAAAGAACAAAATATTCAAGTTATTGAAACTTGGGATCACTTATTAGTAGAACCTTTAAAAAATATTTTCAGGGAATAATAATCCTTATTCAGTTTATGGACCTTTTTATAAAAACCTTAAATCAAAAATGAATTTATTAGGTTCATTTGAACAAGATAAAGTTGTTTTCCAGTTTAAAGATATAGATAATAAACTAAAAGAAAATAAAACTATAAATTCATCTGATTCGGTTCTAGAGAAATTTATCAAAAATATCAAATTTCCTGGTTTGAATATTTGTCCGTGTAGACCTGGAGAGAATGCTGCGCAAACATTATTAAAAAACTTCATTAACGAAAAAAAAATATATTCTTATAATTCTGCAAGAGATTTTCCTTCCTATAATGGGACTTCATTTCTAAGTGCATCTCTCAGATTCGGTACCATCAGTATTAGAAAAGTTTGGAACGCCACATTAAATTTAAATTCAGATTTTGCAAATCAAGAAAATTACCTATCAATTGAAACTTGGCAAAAAGAACTTGTTTGGCGTGAATTTTATCAACATTGCTTATTCAATTTCCCAGAGCTAGAGAAAGGTCCATATAGAAAAAAATGGGATCACTTTCCATGGCAAAACAATAATGAATGGTTTCAACATTGGAGCAACGGAGATACTGGTGTACCTATAGTTGATGCTGCAATGCGTCAACTTAATAGTACTGGCTGGATGCATAACAGGTGTAGAATGATAGTTGCTTCATTTCTGGTAAAAGATCTTATATGCAATTGGCAAATGGGCGAGAAAAAATTTATGGAGACTTTGGTAGATGGAGACTTAGCTGCAAATAATGGAGGATGGCAATGGAGCGCCAGTAGCGGTATGGATCCAAAACCACTAAGAATTTTTAATCCATATACCCAAGCAAAAAAATTTGATCCTATTTGCGAATATATAAAATATTGGATTCCTGAATTATCTAAAGTGTCAAATTCAGAACTATTAAATGGGGAGATATCTAATTTAGAAAAAAATAATTATTCAAGCCCTATTGTCAATCACAACATACAACAAAGATTATTTAAATCACTTTATGCTGAAATTTGAATTTCCTCTATACAATTCTTTAAAACTATATTTATATTTTCTGCTACATAAACTTGCTCTTCATAAGAAATTTCAGGAAACATTGGGAGACTAAGCACTTCTGTACAAATTCTCTCTGTATTAATGAGCTTTGTTCTAGAAAAATTTTTATTTTTGTAAGCTATTTGTGCGTGTATTGGAATTGGGTAATAAATAATTGAATTAATACCTTTTTCAAAAAGTTGTTGTTTCACCAAATTCCTTAAGGAATAGTATTTTTTGCAATCAGTATCAAATAAATTTGAAAAATCTTCATTTAAAAAATATTTATCGTTTCTTAATTTGATGACAAATTGATTCCAAGAATGAGAAATTGAATCAGAGCCAATTTTTGGAAAACTAATAAATGGATTTTTTTCTAATAAATCAAAGTAATTATTAGCAATTTTTTGGCGATTATTAATCCACTTAGAAATATATTTAATTTTAATGTTTAATATGGCAGCTTGAATGGTATCAAGTCTGCTGTTATATCCAATTTGGGTATGGTGATATCTTATTGGGCTGCCATGAACAGCCAGTTCTCTAATTTTTTTGGCAATCTTCTGATCTGAAGTTGTTACTGCTCCACCATCTCCAGCAGCTCCTAAATTTTTAGTAGGGAAAAAGCTAAAACAACCTATATCACCGATACTGCCAACTTTGGAATTTTCCCACATTGTACAAGTTGCCTGAGCACAATCTTCGATTACTTTTAAGTCATATTTATTGGCCAAAGATTTTATTAAGGTCATATTAACTGCATTCCCAAATAGATGAACTGGCATAATTGCCTTGGTATTAGAATTTATTTCTTGTTCTATTAGTTCGGTATTGATGAGATAAGTTTCTGGATCTATATCTACTAAAACAGGATTAGCACCAACTGCACTAATAGCCTCTGCAGTTGCAAAAAAGCTAAAAGATGACGTAATAACTTCATCACCCACACCAATATCTAATGCGCGCAAAGCTAATACCAAAGCATCAGTTCCA
>QCRA01000019.1 GCA_003212035.1 Prochlorococcus sp. AG-459-D04 | reverse complement strand
ATTTTTTATAGGTTTTTGTATTAATTTTATTTTGATTTATATATTTTGTAGGATTCCTTTGATGACGAAAAGTGGTTGGGTAAGTGCAGGCATCTTAGGCACAATTTTGTGGGGATGTTTGTCTTGGCAGGGATGGATGTCAGTTGTAATTTATTTATTATTTGGATCCATCGTTACCAAAATAGGTTTTAAATTTAAAAAAGCACAAGGAATTGCTGAAAAAAGAGGCGGGAGGAGAGGTCCTGAGAATGTATGGGGCTCAGCAGCTACAGGATTATTTCTTGCCATTATGACCGAATTTAATGCTGCCAATGTAATGATGTTTAAAGTAGGTTTTGCTGCAAGTTTTGCTGCAAAGTTGGCGGATACTTTTGGTAGCGAAATTGGAAAAAGATTTGGTAAAGACACATACTTAATTACTTCACTTAAAAAGGTGGATAGGGGAACTGAGGGAGGAATAAGTATAGAAGGAACATTAGCTAGTGTTTTGGGATCAATATTTATGGCTTTTATAATGCTTCGTCTATCAATTATTTCTACAAAATATCATTTTATAGTTGTTGTAGTTTCTGGATTCTTGGCAACACTTTCCGAAAGTATTATTGGTGAGAAATTTCAAAACAAATATAAATTAAGTAATGAATTGGTAAATGCTATTCAGACAAGTATTGCTTCTGTTTTTGCTATCTTTGCTCTTATTTTATTTTCATATTTTTTTAATAAATAATATTTGGAAAGACCTAAGATCCCTTCCATTTTGTAAGAATCTCCCAGCTTTTAAGTCTTTGGAAAAGCCAGAAATGACCTTCGGAATTTAGATGAATTCCATCATGCGTAATCCAATTTTTACTCCTTTTATCAGAGTACATTTCTCTAAAAGTTGGAAGAAATGGGACATTCTGATTGAGGCATACTTCCTCCATTCTCCTTTCATAAGAATTACAAAAATCATTTGAGTACCATAGACATCCTGCGAACGGCATTTTGCTTTCGTCAATTGGTGTCAAACCAATAACAAATACATTTGTTTGAGAGTTCATTTCATTAATTAGCCTCTCTAATCCATATTCAAATCCATCTATATCTAATTGATGTCTTCCATTTATCTGACCAATTGCTGCAGTGTCGTTAAGACCTACATTTAGTAGGATTGCTTTAGGTTTATTTCTTCTCGTTTCTCCTCTAGATGACCATTCTTTTTCCCATCTAGAGGAAACTTTTTCTATCCCATCTCCCCTAACGCCAAGTTGATATATAACTGGCCCATTTTGGTTATTACCCCAATCTTTTCTAAGCCTCTCACACCATCCACCACCCTCATTATCTCCCCATCCATAAACTGAGCTATCTCCAATTACAACAAGCTGTTTTGGTAAACTAATCACTATTACCGAAAAAAAATAATTACTTGATTTAACAAATTATTCTTACAAATCAAGTTAAACTATTTTTGATTTTACCATTTATTAATTCTCCAACTATTGCGATGGAGCTATAAGCTATCAAAACCATGGTGACTTCTTGCCATGCGAAGGAACTTAGTGATTCTTGCAATTGCCAACCTAGACCAACACTTCCAATAACCCCAACAATTGCAGTTTCTCTAATAATGATGTCAGATCTATAAGCGCAATATGCTAAGTAACTTTTTGCTTGTTGAGAAAATAAACCTAAAAGCCAACTAGTCTTTTTTGAGATTCCTAGAGATTTCATTGCAATATAATTTCTCTTGTCTTGGCTATCTAGATTTGTAAAAAGTAATTTGCTAGTAATACCAGCGTTGTGGAGACCTAATGTTAAAGCTGCTAAAGATAAAGAAGGATTATTAAAAGTTAATAGAGTTAGAAGTATTACAGGTGTAGGTATTAAACGTAATAAAAATGCAAAAATTTTTATAAAAATTTTAGAACTATTGTTGTTAAAAATTCCTATTACTAATGGAGGTAAACTAATTGCGATTCCTGTTGATAAAAGACTTAAAATTATTGTTTCTAATATAATTTTTAAGAAATCAAATAATCCTAAATCTGAGCTTGATTTAAAAAGAGAACTAACGGAATTAAAATTTTCAAAATTATTATTAAAAATAAAATAAAGAAAATATGAAAAAGAAAATAATATTGTTATGAAAAAAACTGCAATAAAAAAAATAGATAGGATTTTATTTGTAGTATTAAATTTTATTTTTTTGAATATTAATCCAGAAAGAATTATCAAAATTGCTAAGGACCATAAATAAGTCCATAACTCTCTAAAATTCAAAGTTTGGAAAGATAAAAAAATACTGGTACCTATTCCTCCAATCCCAAAAAGTCCTAAAATCACAGTACTTCTTATTGAACACTCTAATCGATATAAACCAAAGTTTTTAAATGTATTTATTATTGGATTCCATATTAAAGTTAGTAAAGAAGATAATTTAGGTGCATTTATTTGATTTATAGATTCAAAACTTTTGTAGTCAATAGTTTCTAATTGTTCAGCAAAAACTTTTGAATTTACAGCAATATAAGGAATACATATAGCTATTATTCCTATCGAAAAATTTATTCCATATATTTGCATTAATATTATTCCCCAAACCACTTCGTGTATAGATCTAATTGTTGTTAGAAAAAACCTTATTATGCGAAAGAAAAAATTTGGAATATTAAAGATTTTAAAAAAAATATTTGAGGAAATTATTCCAAAAATTGCTCCAAAAATAATACTTACTAACCAACTAAAAAAACCAATTAAAATAGTTTCATTTAATCGCTTAATTACGGTAATAATAATTTCATTATCGATCTTGGGATTAAATGCAGAAATTAAGAATTCTTGGAATAATTTAAATCCTCCAAAATGAATATTGTTTATTAATTGATACCCTAGAGGTATACATACCAAAATTGGAAGAAAAGATAATGAGGTATAGTTTAATTTTAATTTGTTCAACTAATTAATATATTTTCTCTAAATGAATCTTCTTTAAGTTATTTCTTTTGATATTGAAAAATATTTTACCATCCCTTATTCCAATAACTTTATCGAAATCGTTCAGTAAATCTAATCTATGTAATGCAACTAATGCCGTCTTTGGGGATTTTTTTGTATTATTTTTATCTACATTTTCTAGCAGAAGGTTTTTAATTGTTGTTATCAATTTGGGATCTAGATTATTAAAAGGCTCATCTGCAAGTAATATATTTGATTTTTGAATTAATGATCTAGCTATAGCCACCCTTTGTTTTTGCCCCCCAGATAGGTTTCTGATTTTTTTGTCGTAAATAGAGTTATGAAGTCTACATAATTTCATATATTTATGCGCCTTCTTAAAAGAACTTATATTTAGTAAATTTTTAAAAGCGAAATAAAAATTGTTTTCCGCTAGTAGTCCACAATTAACATTTTGTTCTGCAGAGAGATCTTCTATTAATCTTAAATCTTGCCATATAGTTGTTATTTTACTTTTCTGCTTTCTATCTAATTCCTCGAAATTTTCATTGAATAATTTAACCTCACCTTGGGTTGGCTTTATAGTGCCATTAAGTACTGATATAAGTGTAGTTTTTCCTGCACCGCTTTTACCTAAAAGTGCAATTTTTTCCCCAGAATTTATTTTTAAATTTATTTTATTTAGGATCAGATCATTTTTGTATTTATAAGATATATTTTCTAATTCTAAGACAGTATTATTCATTTAATTTTATTTAATTTCCTCCCGATTTCCTCTATATTTTTATATTGTTTTGTTTCTGCCTTTATAAATCTTTTTGCATTGAACATATCTAATATCTGTTTATGTGATTTTTGCTTTATATCTAAATTTAGAATTACTGATTTAAGTTCTTTTGTAAACCCTTCCCCGAATCTATTTTCAAGATCACCTTGAGCTACCCAATGATAGTCAACATATTCTGGTGTGATCCAGAATAATTCTAAATTACTTGTTCTTTTGGGATTATTTTTAAGATTGTTTTCCCAAACCTGTTTATTTAAAGCTCCAGCATCAAATGCCCCACTATTAACTAAAGCTATAGTGGCATCATGACTCCCACTAAAACCTGCTTTTTTTCCTTTAAAATGTTTAATTTCTACCCCTGCTTGATTTAAAAAATATTCTGGCATTAATCTTCCAGAAGTTGAGTTTTCAGAGCCAAAAGTAAATCTTAAATTCTTTAGTTTTTTAAGTCCTTTAATGTTTGAAATTGAGTTAAGTTCTAAATTTTTGTTTACTATAAAAACACTTTTAAATTCCTTATCGATATCTCTTTGAGCTATGACAATTGAATTAGGTGTTTGTAATCTTGCTTGAACTCCTGATAAACCGCCAAACCAAACTAAATCTAAATCTTTAGTTCTAAATCCAGTTACTGCTGCAACATAATTAATAACAGGAATGTATTTAACTTCTACATCAAGTTGTTTGGATAATTCTTTTGAAAATAAATTAAATCTTTTGTCCAAAACATCTTGGTTTTGATCAGGTATTGCTCCAACTTTTAAAACTTTGGGATTTGAAAATACAGGTGATGAAAAAACAGAAAATAATAGAGATGAACTTAGTAGGAAATTCTTTAAATTAAACATAACTTAGTTAAATTAATAGTATTCAGAGATTGCTTTTTCGATCCTCAGTAGTCCATCTTTTATTTTAATTTCTGAAGCTGCACAAGATATTCTTATACATTGATCAGCTCCAAAAGCTTTCCCAGGTACAACAACTAATCCGTAATCTTGAAGAGCTTTATTGCAGAAATCAACAGAAGTAATTGAGGAGTTTGGTAATTTTGGAAATGCGTAAAATGCTCCGTTAGGTTCTTCAATATAAATCCCATTTATATTATTAAGGCCCTCATAGAGAATTCTTCTTCTTTGATCATAATGGCTATTTATCATTGAGAAAAACTCATCATTAATTTTTAAAGCCTCTAAAGCACCTTTTTGAACAAAAGAGCAAACATTACTTGTACTTTGACTTTGTAATGCTGAGGATGCTTTGATTACATCTTTGGGACCTACTAAATAACCTATCCTCCAGCCAGTCATAGCCCATCCTTTCGCAAACCCATTTATTATAAAAATTCTATCTTTTAAGTCATTTGCTAATAAAGATAAACTGTAGTGTTTAAATTCTTTTTTAAGGATTAGTTCGTAAATCTCATCAGAAAGAATATTGATATTTGGATTTTCTCTAACTAAATCGGCAATTTGTAATAATTCTTCCTTTGACATAACTCTTCCAGTAGGGTTATTAGGAGAATTGATAATTATAAATTTAGTTTTTGAAGAGATTTTAGACTTCAAATCTTCTATATTTATTTTGAATCCATCTTCTGCAGAAGAATTTGTAAAAATTGGCTTCCCACCCGCCAATCTAACCATCTGGGGATAACTTAACCAATATGGAGAAGGAATAATAACTTCGTCTCCAGTATTTAACAATACTTGGAAAAGATTATATATTGCTTGCTTAGCACCATTTGTGACCATTACATTTTCAAATTCATAATTTAAATCGTTTTGAATTTGAAGTTTATTTGCAATTGCTTTTCGGAGATCTAAATTCCCCGCTGCGGGCCCGTACTTTGTAAATCCATCAAATATAGCTTTACTTGTTGCCTCTATAACTTCTTTTGGGGCATCAAAATCAGGTTCACCTGCACTTAAATTACAAATATCTACTCCTTCTGCAGATAATTGATTTGCTTTAGCACTTATCTGCAATGTAAGAGAAGGCTCAATTGAAAGTGCCCGATCAGATAAATTAACTTGAATCATTGATTTATGACTTTTCAAATATGACTTTTAATAATGACAAATGCATAAATTAAGAATAAATAAAACTATCACACAATGGTTTAATTTAGTTCATTTTCTTAATCTATTTTATTTTCATGTTTTGAGTTCTTAAGATAAAAATATTCAAGATTTTATTTTCGGTGAAAAGGTTAGTAATTGGGAGAGGCAGTGTATTTGCAGATTTGTTAATAATTGGTGAGGCACCTGGAGCACAGGAAGATTTAGAAGGAAAACCATATGTAGGTAAATCAGGTAAGTTATTAAACGAATTATTAATAAAAGCAGGAATTGACTATAAGAAGGATGTTTATTTTTGTAATGTAATTAAATGTCGTCCACCAAATAATAGAAAACCCACTGCTAGAGAAATTAATATTCATAAACCTTGGTTATTACAGCAAATAAAGTTAGTCGATCCAAAATTTATATTACTTACTGGTTCTACTGCTATGAGAGCTATTTTAGAAGTTAAAGATCCTTTAAGTAATTTAAGAGGTCAATGGATTAAAAAAGATGAGAGAGAAATTATGGTAATTTTTCATCCATCTTATTTGTTGAGATTTCCTTCAAAAGAAATCAATAAACCTTACCATCTAACTTTGAAAGACCTAGAGAATGTAAGTGGTAAACTATATGCCGTATAATTTAGTGAAATCCTTTTTGAATATCAAGAATTTTAATGTCATTAACTCAATCTAAAGAGGTTAATAGTCTCTCCAAAAGATATTCAACTCATATTGAGAGAAGGATAACTAGAACAGTAATGGTGGGTGATATAGCTATTGGAAGTGATTATCCAGTAAGAGTTCAATCGATGATAAATGAAGATACTATGGATGTCGAAAATGCTTACTTAGCTATTAAAAGACTTCATGATGTGGGTTGTGAAATAGTAAGGTTAACTGTCCCTTCCTTAGCACATGCCAAAGCAGTAGGAGATATAAAGGCAAAATTACTAGAAAATAATATCAATACCCCTTTGGTGGCTGATGTTCACCATAATGGTATGAAAATTGCAATGGAAGTTGCAAAACATGTTGATAAAGTAAGAATTAATCCTGGATTGTTTGTTTTTGAAAAATCAGACCCTACAAGAACTGAATATACAGATGAGGAATTTGAAACTATTAAGCAAACAATACTTAAAAGATTTACCCCTTTAGTTGAAGTTTTAAAGGCTGAAAACAAAGCTCTAAGGATTGGAGTTAATCATGGGTCTCTATCTGAGAGGATGCTTTTTACTTATGGAGATACGCCATTAGGAATGACAGAATCTGCGATGGAGTTCGTCAAAATTTGTGATGAGCTTGATTTTCATAACATAATTATTTCTATGAAAGCTTCTAGGGCTCCGGTCATGATGGCAGCTTACAGAATGATTGCAGATAGGCTTGACTCAGAAGGATATAACTATCCCTTACATTTAGGAGTGACCGAAGCTGGTGATGGTGATTATGGAAGGATTAAAAGCACTGCTGGAATTGGAACGCTTTTAGCAGAGGGATTAGGAGATACCATCAGGGTTTCCTTAACAGAAGCTCCAGAAAAGGAAATACCAGTGTGCTATTCAATTTTGCAATCTTTAGGATTAAGAAAAACAATGGTTGAATACATCAGTTGCCCCAGTTGTGGTAGAACACTTTTCAATCTAGAAGAAGTTGTAGATAAAGTTAGGAACGCTACCTCACATTTGACGGGTCTAGATATAGCAATAATGGGATGTATTGTTAATGGGCCAGGAGAAATGGCAGATGCTGATTATGGTTATGTTGGAAAAGGTAAAGGAACTATTGCCTTATATAGAAGAAAAGAAGAGATAAAAAGAGTACCTGAAGATGAGGGTGTTAATGCTTTAATCCAACTTATTAAGGATGATGGGAAGTGGATTGATCCTTAAGGATTTGTCAAATTTTTGAATTATAAATAAATTCTTTTTATAATAAAAAATATCGAATTACTTGAAAATAAGAAAATTGCTTAAAAAAAAATATATATTTCTGTTTGCGACATCCTTTTCTGGGTTATTTTTAAATAATTTTGCAGAGGCAACAGTTTTAAATAATAGTTATAAAGAAGTAATTGATCATGTTTGGCAAATTGTATATAGAGATTTTCTTGATTCAAACGGCAAATTTCAAAAGTCCAATTGGATTAATCTAAGAAAAGAAGTTTTATCAAAAACATATTCAGACAGCAATGAAGCATATGATGCAATTAGAGATATGCTTTCTAATTTAGATGATTCTTATACAAGATTTTTAGAACCTAAGGAATTTAATCAAATGAGAATTGATACCTCTGGCGAATTAACTGGAGTTGGTATCCAAATAGTTAAAGATAAAGAATCTGATGATTTAATAATTATTTCTCCCATAGAGGGCACCCCTGCATTTGATGCTGGAATTAAAGCTAGAGATAAAATATTATCCATAGATGATATTTCTACTGAAGGTATGAATATTGAGGATGCTGTGAAATTAATAAGAGGACAAAGAGGTACTAAAGTAAAGCTTGAAATTCTTAGAGGTTCTCAATCCTTTTTTAAGACTTTATCAAGAGAAAAAATTGAAATAAAATCTGTATCAAGTAAAGTCAATCAAACCAAAAATGGCTTATCAATTGGCTATGTAAGAATTAAACAATTTAATGCAAATGCATCCAAAGAAACTAGAGATGCTATTAAGGATTTAGAAACAAAAAAAGTCGCGGGATATGTTCTTGACTTGAGAAGTAATCCTGGAGGTTTATTAGAATCAAGCATTGATATCTCAAGGCACTTCATTAACAAAGGAGTAATAGTAAGTACAGTAAGTAAAGATGGTTTAAAAGAAACAAAAAAAGGAAACGGTCAAGCTCTAACAAAAAAGCCTTTAGTTGTCTTAGTTAATGAGGGTTCTGCTAGTGCTAGTGAAATAGTTTCTGGTGCAATAAAAGATAACAAAAGAGGAAAATTAGTTGGGAAGAAAACATTTGGTAAAGGTCTAGTTCAATCCATGAGAACTTTAGTTGATGGTTCAGGTCTAACTGTCACAGTCGCTAAGTATTTAACTCCGAACGGCACTGATATAAACAAATCTGGAATTATTCCAGACATAGAAGTAAGAATGAATATAAACCCTATACTCCAAAGAGAGATAGGAACTAGAAAAGATAAACAATATAGAGCTGGTGAAAAAGAGCTAATAAATATAATTAATAGAAAGAATCAGATAAGCGAATTTAATCCCGACACCACAAACCTTAATGCATTCCTAAAAATTAATAAGGAAGATAAAGTATTTTCATTAAATTAATTACTCATATCCAGCATTCTCTTTATTGGCACATAGGCTCTTCTTATTATTTCTGGGTCTAGTTCAATAGACGGGGAATTATTTTTCAAACAATCAAGAATTTTTTCTAAAGTATTTAATTTCATATATGGACACTCGTTACATTTACAACCTTCTACATCGGGAACTTCAATAAAAATTTTATTAGGTTCTTTCTTTTTCATTTGATGAATTATTCCAGGTTCAGTTAGTACCATGTAAGTTTTAGATGGATCTTTACTTACGAAATCAAGCAGCTTACTTGTTGATCCAATAAAGTCTGAGAGAATTAGTAAATTTTGACTACATTCAGGATGAGCAATTACTTTTGATCCTGGATTTTGATATTTTAATTTTAGAAGTGCTTCTTCACTAAATGATTCATGAACAATGCAGCTGCCAGGCCATAATTTAAGATCTCTTCCTGAATTTTTCTGTACCCATCTCCCAAGGTTCTGATCTGGCGCAAATATTATCTTTTTATCTTCTGGTATCTTTTTAATTAATGAGACTGCATTACTGCTTGTACATATCAGATCACTTTGAGCTTTTACTTCTGCAGTGCAATTTATATAACTTACGACATAGTGATCTGGATTTTCTTCCCTGAATTTTTGAAATTTATCTGAAGGACAATCGTCTGCTAATGAGCATCCTGCGTCAATATCTGGTAATAGGATTGTTTTATTAGGGCTAAGTATTTTTGCGGTTTCGGCCATAAAGTGCACACCGCAAAAAATTATTATATCTGCGTCATTATTTGCAGCTTTCCTAGATAGATCTAATGAATCGCCAATAAAATCTGCAATTTCCTGAATCTCTGGAGCTTGATAATAGTGCGCAAGAATAATTGCATTAGCTTTTCCGCAACGCTCCTTAATTTCAGAAATCAAATCCTCTTCGTTTTGAACTGATTTCTGTTTTGCAGTAGAAGTTATACTGGTCAGGATTTAGAATATCTCTAAATAGATTATATGCCTTTAAACAGAAAAAATTCTGACAAATTTAAAAATTGCTATTGTTGGTGACTGTCATGGTCAATGGTCTGAATTAGACTTGAAAGTCTTATCGATTATCAAACCAAATATTGTTTTATTTGTTGGTGATATTTCTGATGGAAGTGTCAAAATAATTAAAAAAATCAATGAGATCAAAATTCCTACTTTTGTGATTTTAGGAAATCATGATAGAGGGAAAGATTCTACAGGCGAAACTCTCTCAAAGCAGATACGTGTTCTTGGTGAAAAATATTGTGCATGGGATTTGAAAGTTTTTAATAATCAAATAAATTTATTGTCTGCTAGACCATGTAGTTCTGGCGGCGGCTATTATCTTTCAAAAGAAGTCAAAGGCGTTTATGGACCTATAACCGAACAAGATTCAATAAATAAAATTATCAAATGTTCAGAAGAGACTATTGAAGAAATACCTCTAATAATTATGTCTCATGCTGGTCCTTCGGGTTTAGGTTCAGAACCTAAAAGCATTTGTGGGAAAGACTGGAAATTACCCTCTTTAGATTGGGGAGATAGAGATTTGTCTGCTGCTATTTCTCAAATACAAAAGAGAAGAAAAGTTGATCTTGTAATTTTTGGTCATATGCACAACCGGCTTAAAAGAAATCTTGGTTTAAGAGAGATGTTTAAAACTGATAGCAAAGGAACAATTTATTTCAACACTGCTGTAGTACCAAGATATAAAACTGATGAAGATGGGAAATTGCTAATAAACTTTTCATGGATTGAGTTTGAAAATAAGGGATTAAGGCATGTTTCTCATCGATGGTATTCAGATTCTGGTGAAATTCGTGAAGAAGATAAATTTTTTTAGGATTAAATATCTCTGATCATATTTTAAGTATTATTGGGCTTTTCATATCTTGAAAATAATGTTTGAGACAAGATATAACCCGCAATTCCTGCGGCTGTAAAAGCTAAACCATTTTTAAATAAAGGTAATAAATCATTTGTTCTGGATATTATCGGTGCCAAACCAAAAATTCCAAATAACATTCCCCATAAAGGAGAAAGAAGAGCTAAAAATCCAATTGAAATGAATTGACCTTCTTTCCTTGGAGCAGAAGAGAAACCTGCTACTAAACCTCCAAGAATCGATGTACATAAAGTCCATACATATTGCTCTTTGGGCAGGCCAGGGACAACTTGGCATCCTCCTCTTTCGAGACAAATCCTTACTGAATCAATTGCATCTAATACTGCACCATCTTCTCCGTGATCTTTAACATAGTATTGGTTGCCAAATCTTGTTTGAAGTTCAACCCAAAATAACCTTGGCATAAAATTAAAATAAGCCTCTCCGACGTTAAAGTTCAGCAAATTTCCCCCTCTAGGATCCGCAACTATCAACAAACTTGTCTCATCTAAATCCCAATAGTCCTTTATTGCACTACCAGGTGAACTTTCAAACTGAGATAAATATTTAATTTTCCACCCACTTTCAACTTCTAGATTATTGAGCTTTTCCTCTAAAGATTTTTTCTGATTAGGGCTTAATGTTTTAGCTAAATCAATTACTGGTGTTTTTTCTTCTGGTAATAGATTTGGATTATTTATAGCGAAAACGGGTTTATGTGAAATTAAAACTAATATAGATAGAAATATTCCTAATAAATAGTTAATCTTTGAAGGCATAAATAAGTTTTGTCTCTTTATATTTTCGCCGATGAATAGCTTACCCGCGAATAATCCAGATTGGTTAGTAAAAAAAATAATAAAAATGGGTGGGACTATAAGTTTTTATGACTTTATGAATTTTGTTTTAAATGATCCTATTAATGGTTATTACGGCAGCGGTAAAGCTGAGTTAGGTGTTCGAGGAGATTTTGTCACATCACCATCTTTATCTGATGATTTTGCTTTTTTGGTTGGTAAACAAATAGAAGATTGGCTAATTCAGTTCAAAAATAGTTTTTTATCTAATCAGAAATTAGCTGTAATTGAATTTGGAGCAGGAGATGGAAGCTTTATGAGTGGATTAATTAAATATTTTTTAGAAAATAATAAGAATTTTTTAGAAGGAGTTTCTTTTGTAATTATTGAACCTAATGAAGGGATGGTAGAAAAACAAAAAAGTAAATTGGAGGAATTTTTAAACTTAGGTATTGATATTTTATGGAAAGGCTTGGAAGAAATAGAGGAAAATAATATAAATGGAATAGTTATTGCAAATGAGGTTTTAGATGCTTTGCCAGTAGAGAGAATAACCTTCTCTAAAGGAAAATTACTTCGACAAGCAGTTTCTATAGACAAAAAATCTCATAAATTATTTTTTGATGAAATGCCAATTACAAGTAAATTGAAAAAAAATATTGAACTTGCTAAAGGTGAGTTGGGAATTACTATCCCGCCTGAAGATGCTCTTGAAGGATGGACAACCGAATGGCATGTAGATAACTCAAAATGGTTGGAAGCTATTTACGGAAAAATCAATAATGGTATTTTATTGATAATTGATTACGCTAAAGAAGCTAAAAAATACTACAACTCTAAGAATTCTGATGGGACGATAGTTTCTTATGAAAATCAAAAAATGATGAAGAATGTCCTAGATTCTCCTGGAAATTGCGATTTAACTTCTCATGTGTGCATAGAAACTTTAATTAATGATGCAGAGTCTCTTGGATTTAATACTGTTGGAATAACTAAACAAGGAGAGGCATTGTTGGCACTTGGATTGGCAGAGAGACTTTATGGAATTCAGAAGGAATTTAAGGAGGATTTGTCAAATGCTCTTTTAAGAAGAGAGGCATTACTTAGACTCGTAGATCCTGTTTGTTTAGGTGATTTTAAGTGGTTTGTTTTTAAAAAGTTTAATGAGAAGAAAATGAATATAAATTCAACCTGTTTGCGTTAGGAAAAAAACTTTAAAAATAATGAATCTTCCACGTCATCATATATATCAACAGCACCAATTTCTTTCGGTAATATAAATCTCATTTTGCCATCACGAACTTTTTTATCACCCATAAGTATTGTTAGAACGTCTTCTTTATTTATTTTGGGGATCTCGGTAGGAAGATCATAACTCTCTAAGAGAATTCGCTGTCTCTCTAATTCTTCTTTAGACCATAACCCTTTTTCAATTGCTATTTCCCCCGCAATATTCATACCAATTGATATTGCCTCACCATGCAGAAATTTGCCGTATCCACATAAATTTTCAATAACGTGACCAAAAGAATGACCATAATTCAATATTGCTCTAACACCATTTTCATGTTCGTCTTGAGAAACAACATTAGACTTTGTTTTAATTGAACTATTTATTATTTTAATTAAATATTCATTTTTGAGATTTATAAGTTCATTTTTGTTTTTTTCAATTTCTAAGTATTCGAAAAGTTCTTTATCTCTTATTACTCCGTATTTTATTACTTCAGCCATGCCTGCACTAAATTCTCTTTTGGGCAAACTTTTTAAAGTTTCTGGATCAATAAAAACTGCTTTAGGTTGATTGAAAGCTCCAATTAAATTCTTACCTTTTGGATGATTTACTCCTGTTTTTCCTCCCACAGATGAATCAACCATTGATAATAATGTTGTTGGAATCTGAATATATTCGATACCTCTCAGCCAAGTCGCAGCAGCAAAACCACTTACATCTCCAACAATTCCTCCTCCAAGGGCAATAATTATTGAATTTCTATCTAAGCCAAATTCAAATGCTACGTCATATATTTCACTTAAGGTTTTTAAGTTTTTATATGATTCTCCAGCCTTGATAAGGAACATTTTGGCCTGAAATTTATTATCTTTTAAATTATTTAAAAATTTTTCTCCATACAAATTTGATATTTCTTCATTTGAAATCACAAGTATTTTTCTATTCTTTGTTATTCCAATTTTTAAAAGTTCTTCGCTGATATTATTCAATATCCCTGCTTCTAGAGTTACTTCGTATGACTTATCACCTAATGGGACTAATATTTTTCTCTTATTCACAATTGATTACCTAGTTAAAATTTATAAATATTTGGTATTAAATACTTTATATATTAGCAAAATCTAAGCTCTAGATCCTTAAAAATTCAGTTGTTAAGAATTAGAAATGGTAATAAAATCATGCTATGAGTTTTAAAAAAAAAATAAACGATATTAAGAAAAATTATTCCCTAGGAATAATTGGAGGTGGTCAACTGGCGTTGATGTTAACCGAGGCAGCCAAAAAAAGAGATTTAGAAGTATGTGTGCAAACAAAATCTTGTGATGATCCTGCTGGTTCAAAAGCAGATCATGTCATAGAAGCTGATCCTTTAAAGATAAGAGGTAATAAATCATTAATTAATGAGTGTGAAAAAATAATTTTTGAAAATGAATGGATAAAAATTGATAAATTAAATTTAATTGGCAATAACGATATTTTTGTTCCAAGCCTTAATGCAATTAAGCCATTAGTAGATAGGTTTTCTCAAAAAAAATTAATAGATAGATTGAATATTCCCTGTCCAAAATGGATAAGTATTGAAGATTTTAAAAATCTCTCGGATGAGGAAATCAATAATTGGACTTTTCCTCTAATGGCAAAATCAAATAAAGGTGGATATGACGGTAAAGGGAACAAAAAAATAAAGACAAAAGAAGATTTAGATTCTTTTTTAACGGAGAATAATTCTGATGAATGGTTAATAGAAGAATGGATAGAGTATGAAAAAGAACTAGCTCTTGTTGGTTCGAGAGATAGGACCGGTAAGATAAGATTCTTTCCAATAGTTGAGACGTTCCAATCAAACCATGTTTGTGATTGGGTTCTTGCACCTGGAACAAATGAATATGATTTGAACTTATTTGCAATAAATATTTTCTCCTCAATAGTCAATGAACTTAATTACGTTGGAGTTTTAGCTATTGAATTCTTCTATGGAGATAATGGTCTTTTAATTAATGAAATAGCTCCTAGAACACATAACTCAGCTCATTTCTCTATTGAAGCTTGCACTTCAAGTCAGTTTGATCAATATGTTTGCATTTCTTCTGGGATAATGCCACCTGAAATTAAAATGAACTGTGAAGGTGCAATTATGATTAATCTACTGGGGTTAAAAAAGAATTTCCCAATCTCAATGGAAACCAGAATTAAAATGTTATCTGAAATTGAGGGTTCTAATATTCATTGTTATGGCAAATCTCGAGAAATTCTGGGAAGAAAAATGGCTCACATCACATTTTTATTAAATGGTAAAACGCATTCAGAAAGATATGATGAAGCTCAAATTTTATTAACTATGGTAAGAGACATTTGGCCATCTCCAAATGCATAAAAAAATAAGTTAGAGTTAGATTACTGGATCTTTGGTTAAGTTCTTCTTTATGTGCTCTGATCTGACTCTCTTTCGACATGAGGAGACTGTCGTGATGCGGTAGTAAACCGATCTTGTAATCGGAAACGAAAGCCCACTTTGAATCCTCTTCTGGCATTTCCAGGTCGATGCAGCAGAGAACTGACGGGGATCCGGTGTTACCTATCAAAATGCTTGCTATAAAGTCTTTTGGTAGGTATTTTTTTAGGAATAACTGAGCTATGTTTAATATTCTATCGGCATAAATAATTTATTTGCCAAAATACTTGACGATCTATTTCTAATGTATTTATATTAATAGTACACATGTATTACTAAGTAATGACTTTAGGAGGAGCTAATGTTTGGACTAATTTTTCTTACGGTTATCGTAACGAGTCCCCAAGTGGTTGGTTGCTTAGCCCAGACCGCAGCAGATTAATTTTATTTACAAGAAATAAAAAATCTCCAAGAAATAGTATGAGAATTTTTGCTCATACATATTATGCAAATGATCTTGGTGAGCCAATGGCAATTAAATCATCAACTCAAATGTATTTGGATAATGCTTGGGATAAATGGCATGACCTTCAATTAGAAGGTTGGACTTTTGAAGAACTTGAATTACCTGAATCAGTATGACTAACTTAAATCCAATCAAAAAGAAATCATCAAAAGTAGATAGAAAGATATCTATACAAGACTCATCAAAATTATTAGCAGAATTTTTTAATGGTGTTGTGATTGATCTAGATAAAGAATATAAATATGACTCATAAAGAATTGATAGATCAAGTTTCCGCAAATTTATTTAAGCAAAGTGGAAAGTTAGAAAGCAGAAGATCTTGGTTGGCAATGAGAAATTATCTTGAACAATTAGATACCGAACAACTTAAATCCATGCTTAAGGACCACGGATGATTTAAAAAATATACTTAAGAATCATTTATTTGGTTTTTATTTTCTTCCTAATTCTTAGAAAACCATAAGTTGCAAAGCCAATCAAAAACATATCCAAGTAAATACGCCAAGCAGGAAAAATCTGGTTTATTAATTCCATTAACGTTTTATTGCCACTTGCCAATAAGGATAATTTAAATTTGATTTTTCTCTGATTAATTGTAATTTTCTAGAATTTATTTTTACTACTATTCCATCTGTTGGATATTTAATAAAAAGCTTCCCTTCTAGCCATTGTTTTCTAAATAATTCAACCTGGCTCGTAAAGTTGCATGAAATATCCTGAGGGATCGTGAAGCCAAGCTTTGAAAGAACCTTTTTGGACTCATATTGGTTAAGTGTTGAATTAAGTATTTGAAATGCGCAGAAGCTAAGACTTTCAGAAAATCCTTCTTTAGCTCTTAGAAATCCAGAAGCGATTCTCTGGGATATATTTGGATTTTGGTTGTGCGCATATAATTCACCTCTAACTTGAAGAACTCCTCGTAAAGGGAATTTATTGGGTATGTCCTGGACTTTAATAATTTTGCTAGTAACGTCTGTCCCATTCCTTGTAATTGCTTTCTCCAAGGCTCCGTTCCTATATTGCAAAGCAACAGCACAACCATCAATTTTCGGTTCAATTAATAATCTGGTATCTGCTAATAATCCTTTCAAAAATTCATCTATTGAATCCTTTTCTAATGAAGGTAAAACTAGTTTATTTTTCTTTTTAAAGTAATCACAATTAGGGTTAATTCTTAATAAATTTTTTTCAAGTTGGTCGAACTGCTCATCAGAGATTAAAGCATTACCATTTCTATAATTATTGTCATACCATTCAATTCGTTCTTCTAAATAAGTCTTCATTTAATAAGATGGCTTAAGTTTTTGGCTTGGTATCCAACTTGGTTTATCTATAATCCATTTTTCTCTATCTTCATATTTAACTGTCCATAAAAGAAATGAAGAAATTTGTTTTAGAGATGTGCCAATCAGATATCTTGTTTTTGGACTTATTGATAAAAATCCAAATAATAATATTAATAAAATAAGCCTAAATATACCCTTAATCATTTAAAAACTCAGCGCAATTTTTACAAACCTTTTAATTAATGCAATTCTTATAACCTTCAATCTTCGCTAATTCTTCAATGTTTAAACCTGTTTCCTCTAATAAAGTTTCTCCGATATCGTCCTTATTAAATTTAGTTAATGCTCCTTTAGTAGAGAACTTAATACATTGGTTTTTGTATTTTGCTTCTTTGACAACAGGAGATAAATAAAAACCAAACAAGATGATAAAAGCTCCATAGGTTAAAACTTTTCTATGGTTTTTCCACCATTCATAAAATTTATTGGACACGAAAAATAAATAATTAATTTCTATTTTAATTTGATTGTCAACAAATTACTTTAGTAATTAAAGGATTGCTTAATTTATTGTTTTTTCATTAATAGATTTAAGCCAAGAATAATATCTTGATTTTCTAATCCTTTGCTCTTTCCAGACTAATCTATCTGCAGATTCTAGGGGTGATTCTCCCTTCTTAACTTTTGTTGTAATCGATATACCAAAACCTTTCGCTTCAATTTTTGCAATGCCACCCTCTAAAAAAAATAAAAAAGACCAGCCTTTATTCCATCCTAGATAGAAGGGATTTCGATACATTGCATTCTATGGATATGTTCTTTAATGTTATTTTCCTTTTCAAGGTGTTACTTGTATACACTATTACCAAATAAGAAGTTTACTGCTGTTTATTTCTGGAAAGGTAATTTTAGTATTTAAATAATTACTTCGAGGAATACTTGACGCCCAGAAGTAGTACATTTATATTAATAGTACAACTGTATTATATTTATGACTTCAGGAGTCGCTAATGTTCGGACTTGTTTTTATCGTGGCAGCCTTATTGACCCCCCCCACTGGCTGGTTGTTTAACAAAAAAAGTGGTTTATTAATTTTTTTTGAGAGTTATAAGAAATCTGAATCTAATAACTTAAAAGTATATACTCATCTTTTCTATGCAAATGAATTAGGTGAACCAGCCCAAATTAAAAATTCAAGACTTCATTCTATTGAGTGTGCTTGTGAAACATGGAATGAATTAATTTCAGGAGGTTGGCGAATTGTTACTAATAAATTCCAGTAATCATGATCAAGGTAAATCCGTCAAAATGGGAATATCTAAAAGAATCTACCCTAAAACGAAAACGAACAAAGATTTGCATTTCTTGCAATCACTTTCGCTACAGCACTACAGAAACTTTTGCTACTGTCTTGATCTGTCCAAAATACGAAAAACGCATACCACAGGGTGATCATTTACTTAAAGGTTATGAGTATTGGAAAAAAAATAGGACGATATTCTCTCCTGAAGCATCTTAATTATTCTCCAATTAAACTTCTCTAGCTAGAGATATCTAATTATGTAAACAAAGCATTATTTTATACAACTTAAAAAATTATTTTTAAGTAATTTTGAAAAATGATTCAATTCTATTTTTCCATATTTTTGTTAGTTGTGCTTACATTTTTTGCACTTTTATTAGATGCACCAGAATTGGCTTCTTTAATACAAACATTTTAGAAAATAATAAATCAGCATTTTTACTGATTTACTTTTTTTATAAGTAAGGCGTAGGTTTAACTTGTTGAATAGGAGGGATCTAATGATTGACAGTCCGCCAGAGGAGTTAAATTATAAAATTAAAATCTAGATAAAACTAATGCTAAATTTGGAATGAATTTTCTATATGATATTCATTCCTTTTTAATTTCTTTATAAAAATATAAATTATAAATATTAAATTTTTAAAGTAAAAAATCTGTTCATATTAAAATGATTTGATGCCTAAGCCTCCTCTTAGGCAGTTGCTAACTTTACCTGAATCCAAAACCAGTTTTTTGTGCTTCCTTATCCTCCCATTCATTAATAATTAGTTTAAGTAAACTTTTAATTTCTAAATTCGAAGCATCAGTATCTTTTTGAAGATTTATACAAATATTTTTAATTTCCTCAAAAGCATTATCGATTAATATTGTTTTTTGATCTGGATTAGCCATAGAATTTTAAAAAGCTCCATTACAGTTAAAACCACTGCAGTTAATGATTCTAAAAATGTTCATTATGAAATTATGGAATCTTTCATCAAAGAAAAATGCCCAGGTCGTAAATATTGCAAAACCAGAAACAGCAAAAGCAACATATTGAAGCCAATGTATTCCATAGCTGTCTATTCCATTTTTATCAAAATCAGAATTACTCAAAGACTTTTTTACTTATATTAAAAATTTTTTTTTTAAAAGGAGAGTTTGTTTTGAACGATAAACTTATTTCTTCTTGAATCTTAAATATATTAATCTTTTAAATAAAGCCTGGAATTATCCACCCAAAAAAACCATAGTTAATTATTAAAGCTAAAAACCCAATCATAGCTAATCTCCCATTAGTTATTTCGGCATTTTTCCAAAATTTACCCATGTAGGTTTTAATTTTTTTCGAATTTTTATCTATCAAATAATTCGGTTCTAAAGGTTCCTGCAACCTTTTGATTGCGTATAAAGAGAATTGAATTGTAATTGCGATGATAACAATTATAAAACTAGTAAGAGCATCCATTTTTAGATTTCATATGTGTTCATTTAGTAAGCCAAAAAGTAAATAAAATTTGTATTTATTAAACATTTCCTTATTTCTGCTTTGTGGACAGAGGAAACCTTAACTTGAATTATTAATGAATGTAACATAATTTAACAAAAATTAGTATGAATTCTTACATTTCCTTT
>QCRA01000018.1 GCA_003212035.1 Prochlorococcus sp. AG-459-D04 | reverse complement strand
CAAATTTGCAGAAAAATTGGTTCGGAGATGCCAGATCATTTCAAAAAAGTAATTGAGTGGTCAATTGAAATAAGTGATCACGATACAAAATGGGATGCTCATTTAATTTGCGCAGAAGCATTGAATATAGACAAAATCCCATTAAGTCCTATTCATGGAACAACTTTATTTGATGTTCTTGTTGTACACAAAGAATTATTTCTTGGATTTGATTGAATTAAATTAAATTAATCATCTAAAGGCACAGAATCAGTATCTATAACTTCCGAATCATCATAATTATTTATTTTATTTTCAATCCAGTTATTTATATAACTAACTAAAGGCAATGAGCCTCTAAAAATAAAAATAGAGGTAGGCAAAGCGCTTAGTAAACCGACTACAGGACTTTTAAAAAGTAATCTTCCGGCTTTAATATTAAATAAAATAATAAGCGCTGAGGGAACTATAACTTTAACTAGTGTTTTGAGCGCCTCAAGCCATCCAACGCGATATATCCACCAAATTAAAATTATGCCAACTATGTAGAGGAATAAGTAAGTCATAAAAATAGTATAATGATTATCTATTTATCTTGTTCTTACTTAGAAAAAGATTTTATAAATTTCTTTTACATCAATCAAATTCTAGTAATGAGTTTTTCTGAAATAAGAAAATTTTTAATCAAGATGCAATCTGATGAAGACTTAAAAAAGCAGGTTACTTCATCCTCTACAGCGGATGATGTAGCCCTAATTGGTCAACGCTTAGGTTATGACTTTTCAGGAGATGATCTCTTAAGATTTAATGGACAAAAAGTTGATAAAGTTACCGTAAGAAAGGTAGATCATCCAGGAGAATATCACTAAATTAAGACTTAACCCATATTGCAAGCCCTCCGCCCCTTCCTCGAGCACATAACCAATTATCTTTAGTGCTAATTCCCACAAGAGAGAAAAAAGGCATTTTTCTTTCTTCTGGTTTTTTTAATTCCTTATTAAAAACTGGAAAACTACTAATACTAATTTTCAATTTTTCAAAATAAAAAGCCAATAAAGGTCTAAGCCCTTTTAATTCTGCACTGCCTATAAAAGTAATATTTAATAATCCGAAATTAATTGAATTTTTTATTTCATAATTTATTTGATCCTCTTTATTTTTACTTTTTAATTCGAGTCTTGCCGACAATACTTGGAGAATAGAACTGGGTATATTTTTGATTTCATCTGACTTCTTTCCCCATACATACTTAAACTTCCATATTCCTAACAATTCCTCATATAAAATGCCACTACCGTTTTTTTGAGAATTTTTTTCTAAAAGTTTTATCTCATTAATATCAGGAAATTGTTTCATAATAAATTTTAATCTAAGTAGCAAATACTAAGATAACTCTATATAAAGATGTTCTTAGTTAAAAATATCTCCAAAAAGATTTCTTTATTTCAAAATATTTCCAAAAAAATAATTTTATGGCACACATAAGGAACAAGATCTCGTTAATATGTTTACATTAAGTAACTAAATTAATGGATTTTATTTCTAAAAGCCAAGGATACATCCCTTTAAAAGCAGTCCCTTACATATTTTTCCTAGCTGTTGTACTAAGTATTACAACTTCATCTAATACATTCGTCTAAAACTAATTAGTTTTACGAGAAGAGTTAAGTAAATATTTAATGGAAAAGTTCGATGTTGTAATAGTAGGCAGTGGTATAGGTGGGTTATGTTGCGGTTCGATTCTTGCTTTATCAGGCAAAACGGTACTTATATGTGAAGCTCATAGCCAGCCAGGAGGTGTTGCCCACAGTTTCAAAAGAAATGGTTATACTTTCGAATCAGGTCCTTCATTGTGGAGTGGAATAGGTAAATGGCCGACAACTAATCCCCTAGGGCAAATTCTTAAATTACTTGATGAAGAAGTTGAACTATTTCAATACAAAGGTTGGCAAGTAATTGTCCCAGAAGGCAATTTTAATCTTGATGTGGGGGAAGAACCTTTTAAACATACTATTAAAACTCTAAGAGGTGAGAAATCTGTTAAAGAATGGGAATCATTTATTTCCGGAATAAAACCTCTTAGCCAAATAATAAATGAAATACCTTTACTCTCATTTTCTCCCGAATCAATAAATTTCTTAGATCTAATAAATTTAACCTCAAAATTTTTACCTAATATCAATCAAATACCAAAAATTAATAAAGGCTTTGGGAATTTAGTAAATAATCATCTAGAGGATCCATTTCTCAGAAATTGGGTTGATTTATTGAGCTTTTTGATAAGTGGCATGTCAATGCATGATACAAATACAGCTGCGATGGCTACTTTATTTAACGAATGGTTTGAACCAAATTCATACCTTGAATACCCCAAAGGAGGTAGTGAATCTATCGTAAAAGCTTTAATTAATGGATTTAAAAAAAATGGAGGAGAATTAATTCTTTCTTCGAGAGTAAAGACAATTAACTTCAATAAAAATTTAGCCACAGGTATAACTCTTAACAATGGTTCTAGTTATAGTTGTGAATCTGTTGTCACGAATACTGATGTTTGGAATTTAAAAAAGTTAATTCCAAATGAAATTTCAAAAAAATGGAATACAAAAGTTTTGAACCCTAATAAATGTGATTCTTTCCTTCATATACATCTAGGTTTTGATGCTGATGGTCTTGAAAATTTGCCAATACATGCGATACATGTTGAAGAGTGGGAAAAAGGTATAACCTCAGAAAGAAATATAGCCGTATTTTCAATCCCATCTGTTTTAGATAAAAATATGGCCCCTAAAGGAAAACATGTTCTTCATGGATATACTCCCGCAAATGAACCTTGGGAAATTTGGGAAAACCTTAATCCAAAGGAATTAGAATATAGAAATTTGAAAGAAGAAAGATGTTCAATATTCCTTAATGCAGCGCGAAAATTCATCCCTGATATAGATGAAAGGATTGATTTAAAGATGCTAGGAACCCCAATCACTCATAAAAAATTCACCAATACCTATTGCGGTAGTTACGGCCCTGCATTATCTGCGGCAAAAGGTCTTTTCCCAGGCTGCAAAACTCCAGTGAAAAATTTATTTACTTGCGGCGCAAGTACATTTCCAGGTATTGGAATTCCTGCTGTTTCAGCAAGTGGCGCTTACGCAGCTGAAAAAATTATTGGTAAAAAAGAATTTAAAACTCTTCTTAAGAAAATAAATTTATGAATCAAGTTCTTTTTTATAACTCTACAAATACTTAGTTAAGAAATAAGAATAAAGAAAGCAAAAACGTTCAATAATGATAATCTTTATCTGAACATAAACTTAACTTATAGCTCTTATATGTTTTTCTTATCAATTCCTCAAGCCTGGCATTTAGTTGGCACTTGGTCAGAACAAATTCCAAACGAGTCAAATCTTATAGGAATGGGCCAAACAGAATTAATGATGACTTTGCATTCAATATTCGTTCCTCTCTTACTTGTAATTTCATATTACCTATTCAATAGACTTAACAAAAATGAATCAAAGAAAATTAAAGGATGATCGTTTAAAGTTTATTTAGCTGAACTTCTTCTAACTACTTTTCTGCCTGTAGAAGTATCAACTCCGCTTGAATCATTAGTTTGTGAATTAGATTCAACATTATCAACATCACTTTTATCCATTTCTGCGCAAACACCTACTACCATGGCAGCTTGCATTTGATCTGGTAAATCTCCAATAGTTAATAAGGCCTTTAAAACTAATTGAAGTCGAGTTTGCCGATCTATTTCAGGTCTTAGTTTTTTTACAGTATTCCAAAGTTCTTGGGTAACTTCTTTTAAAAGTTCTCGTTCAACAGCCAAATTAAATCCTTCTTGTATTTCTACTAATCTAACAAAAAATTGGATCTCGTAAAATAATATTCAATAAAAAGATTGTTAGTTAATATTTTTTTATCCGAATACGAGTTGCATTTGTTGGTGCAATTCATTCTTCTCTTGCAAAATTTTATCATTTTCAATCTTTTTTAGAGTAAAAGTTCTATAAAATCTTTTTTGAATCTTTATTGGAGTATTTTCAAACTTTGCATTTTTGCTTATTAGATAATTCCACTCTTTTGAATTAAAAGGGGCATAAGGAGAAGATGAAATCACTTTCATATTTTAATAATACATCTGTACTAATAATAGTACAGAATTACTATAGCGCAACAAGGCTTCCCGCTTTTCTTAATTTTAAAGTGTCTTTTTGAGTTGATTGATTTTTTTTATCTAATTTGTAGAAGTTATAAGTTTCATAAATGTATTAACGTATTATGCATAACTTATTCATCCCTTTTTTTAGTGTCTTAAGACTTTTCTTGCTAAAAACCTTTTAAAATAGTGAATTTGTTGAAATTAACATTGACAAGATATTTTTAATAATCCTTCCTATAAAAAGACTAATGATTTGATCAAAAATGCTTCTTAGTAACCAAAAAAGACTAAAGATCCAAGGAATAATTAAAAGAATTGCTCAAGATAAATCAATTACATTAGAAGAAAGGATATATGTCGAGAAATTTGCACACCATAATTCGACAATTTCTCTTTGGCTGAAAAAAGCTAATAGCTTCAGAAGAAATGGTACAAAAAATGATGATGGGATTGATAACCTCTTACAATCATTTGGAATAGATGGACTAGATAAAGAAAATCATTTCAACCCAAATGAAGATGATATATCGGATTGGTTTGGAGGGGCTCCTGGCTGGCTTAGGAGAAGCTAGATTGATTAATTATTCAACTTACCCAGGCATTCTTACACAAATATATACTCATAAAAGAAATAAATGCCCAAAAAAACCATGGTATGAATTTAATCGGAACTAAATATTTTTTTGAAAAGGTTTTCATATAGTTTTTTCTTCTAGATTATTTCTTCCTTACTGTTTTTGAGAATAGGTTTAATTGCTCTTTTTATAGGTTAAACAATATTAGAATAATCAAAGATATTGAATTACTTTCAGTAAATCAAAGTTAATTTGCCTTAATCATCACAATCTAAGCAACTTTATTTTTATTGTTCATTGTAAAATTTACTACTTTTGCTTCATCATGGTTTGAATTATTCCAATATTTTATAAGTCTTTCTAATTCATCAATCCTCTTTTTGGCATTTGCAATTTTTTCAGTAGTTGTCATATAAAATTTTGATCTATCCAATTAATGCATGAAAAAAAAATATTTCAATGGAATCAACAACTTTTAGAATATAAATATTAATTTTTGGTTAAACAATTAGGTATATTATAGCCTTCGAGTAACTGAGTAATTATACTTAAATAAAAAAGAAATTTATGAAGAAATTAAATTCTTTGATTTTGAATAGTACTGTTAACTTCCTAGACTTCATATACTCTGGTAGATCTTTACAAAGATTTTGGGTTTTAGAAGTAATAGCTAGATCACCTTATTTTGCATTTCTTTCAGTTCTTCATTTTAAAGAATCCCTTGGAATTAAAAATGAAAAAACAATGATTTTAATGAAAGAACATTTTTATCAAGCTATTAACGAAACTGAGCATCTTAAAGAAATGGAGAAAAGAGGAGGAGATAAATTCTGGATTGATAGATTTTTTGCAAGACACCTTGTTCTTGTCTATTACTGGATAATGGTTTTTTATTATTTCTTTTCTCCAGCTAATGCTTATGATGTCAACATAAAAATTGAAGAACATGCATTTGAAACTTATTCCAAATATTTAGTAGATAATCCAAATGATCAAAAAATAAAAGAAATTGCTCAAGATGAATTAAATCATGTCAAAGAACTTAACGAAGCTTTGTCAATGCTTACTACAGTTTAGATTAGTGCTGAGAAATCTAGAAGCAAAATTGATAGCATAACCGAAGAAGATATTAATCCTAAGCCAATCATCAACGAGACATAACCTTTTTTTCTAGGTAATTTATAAAAAAATATTCCAATAATTAATATCATTACTAATGAGAAAAAAATTATAATTTTTTCATTTACTAAATTGAGATGTATAACTAAATTTTTTTCTTCAAAAGATTTAATAAATTCAGATAAAACTAATTCTTCTTCTATTTTCTTAAAATAGTCAAATGAGCTTATAAGAGCAGAACTTAATAAAGAGAATGCCACCAGTGAAGTAACTGGTTTTGTTAACCTATTAATTGTTCTGTTAAAACTTACCAATAAAATAAAAATAAATAAAGAGGTAACTAAAGGTATTAAAGGTATAAGAATTGATGAATTTATGAAAATTCCCACGAAAATAATATGTATCTAACTTAAAATTTTATATTATTTCGACGCGTTATTTTATTAAATAAAATTTTTTAAATTTTAAATGTAATTAGTACCTATTGCATTCTGTGTAAATTGATACCAAAATTAAATTAGTATTGAAAAATCAAATGTTAGCCATTTCTGAAATTATTTTTGCAAGTGCTATCTTCCTAGGGATTGTATATTGGGAAGTTAAATTCCTTTATACCAAAACTACTGTAGCGAAATAACTTCACTCAAAACACGAAAATCAATAATATACAAAATTTAAATAAAATTTAAGAATTTAAGTTGACAAAAAAAGCTCTATATATGAGAGAATAAACACAAATTTATAGATCTTCTAATGAGCGAAATCCAAAATCCTAATACTAACTCAACTCAGCAGCAACAGCAGCAGCAGCAGCAATCCTATTCAGACAGCAAAATTAATTCTGCTGAGAGTGAGAGACTTTATCTTGAGATGAAAGAAGCTTGGCTTTAAATTTAATTCGTTTTTGAAATAATATTTCTATAAATTTTTTGATTTTTTTTTAATTTTGAAGTAATCAATACTTTTTTATTTTCTATACCCTTTAAATTTTGTCTAGTCACAAAAGTAATTTGTTGAAAAAACTAAAGCAGTTAGAGAAATTTAACGGAAGACTCGCAATGGGAGGTTTAATATATTTAGTTTTTACAAAATTAGTTTCCAACCGTGCTGACATATTAGACCAGCTTAAATCTTATTTAATTTAAGAAATGAATTGAAAATATTATCCAGGAATATTTCTTTCTATATAAGCGTCAGTTAAAGCTAAAATTAACCCCAATAATGTTGAAAATATAGCAATTTCAGTTGATTCCATTTTATTTTTGAATTACTCCTAGTTTGCTAAATAATTCAAAGTTCGACAACAAAACCAATAACTTACTATAGTACTTATATACTATTAGCTATATATTGTGAGCTTATCAACTCCTGAGTTTCTTTTCGTGAGGCCTGGCGATTTTGTCGCAATTAAAAAAGAAAATCGCGAAAATAATAATGAAAAGAATAAAAATTATTGGGTCGGTCAAGTTATCGACTGTATTGGAGGAGCTAGAAATCCAAATTCATGGACCTTGTTTCAAGTTGCCAATATTGATAGTGGAGAGATCACTATAATCAACGCAGATATTGTAGAAAAAATTTTGAAGCCTTCTGGAAGTTAAGCTTATGTATAATCAAACAAACTTCGTTCAGTATTACAAAAACAAAAGGCAAAATGTTCAATTTTAAAGGTAATTACCCCAGTTCCAAGCAGGCAAGTCCGTATACTTGATTCATTGGACATGGTGGTTGAATACCTTTATACATTCTGTAAGTTTTTGATATTTCCTCAAATCCCAAACTTGATAAAAGATAATTTGCATATGGATTCAGATTAGAGCAATCCAATAAGATTTGGGCATCTAAATCACCCACTAACTCCCTTATTAACAATTCAGCAAGTGGTGGAGTATCTGCCAAAAGAGGTCCAATTCTCCAGCCTTGCTCATTATCCTCCAATACACAAGGTCTTATCCTGCCAAATCCATGGCACATCCCATTATTATCGACAATTGCACTGACATTACCATGAGAATTTTTCAACCAGTCATTTAGAAAATGTGGTCTGGGACTAGGTTCTCGTTGATCATCATAAATTAAGACCGCTTCTGAGGAAATTTTAGTCCCCGGGACAACTTTAAAAGAATGGAATTGATCTTTATAGAAATTTCTTAATGGCAAATCTTGGGATCCATTTAATTTCCATCGATTTGTAATGGAAGATTTTCTAAACCCCCACTTTGCGTAATCATTCAATCTATCTGGGGCAGCCTCAAGACCAATGCAATCAACATTTTTTAAATATTCGAGGGCATGTTTCCATAATCTCACTCCATATCCATTATTTCGGAATTCTTTTTTAACGATAAATAAACCTATAAAACCATAGGAGGAATTATATTTTATACACGCAATAGAACCTATAGGATTATTTTCGAGACAAGCTACCCATACCCCTTGTTTATCTGTATTTCTATAAATTGAAACATCATCCATTCCAGGAGAAAAGCCTTCTAACCTTGCCCAGTTTGTGACTTCTGGTATTTCATTTATAGATATCAACCTAATTGAAAATTTTTCCCTCATATGAATATACTAACCAAGAAAAATTTGAATTTTTAAAGGCAATATTTATAAATTTGATTATTTCTCATAAATCATTCACTTTGATTTAAGTAGCTAAAAACATTAGTTATTTACAATTTATCCTCTGATATATTTAATACTATTCATAGGAATAAAATGAAAATTTCTGATAAATTTCATTTAGAAGACATTAATAGATTAAAAAATACAGTTCACACTGGTAACACGGAAGATATAAAATGGCGGATCCAACATCTCAATATAGTTTCTAAACTTTTGGATGAAAATAAAAAAGAGATAATAAAATCACTTTTTGTTGATCTAGGCAAATCTCAAATTGAAGGGCTTTCAGAAATCCTTTTAGTTAAGGAAGAAATTTCACTCATAAAAAAGAAACTCAATTCTTGGATGCGACCAAAAAAGATTGATACACCTTTTTATCTATTTCCATCCTCCTCCAAAGTAATTTATGAGCCTCTTGGGTGTGTATTAATTCTTGGTCCTTATAATTATCCATTGCTTTATGTTTTTAAGCCATTGGTAAATATTTTCTCAGCGGGAAATACTGCAGTTATAAAACCATCAGAGAAATGTCCTGCGACTTCAAAACTTATTAAAAAGCTTACTTCCAAATATTTCCGTAAAGATGTCCTAATGACAATAGAGGGTGACTATAAACAATCCATAAAATTAATTGAACAAAATTTTGACCACATATTTTTTACAGGAAGTACTGAAACTGGAAAATATATAATGAAATTAGCTTCAAAAAACTTAACTCCATTAACTCTTGAGTTAAGCGGAACAAATCCTGTAATTATTTTCAAAAATGCAAATTTAGAAGTGGCTGCTAAAAGAATTGTTTGGGGCAAATTTTTTAATTCTGGTCAATCCTGCATGGCTCCTAATCATATTTTTGTAGATAAAGAAATTGAAACTCTTTTTATAGAAAAATTAAAGAAATGCATAGTAAGTTTTTACGGAGATAATCCAATTATTTCGGAAAACTTATCAAAATTAGAGAAAAAGCAATTTACATCAACTGTAGAAATTCTAAAACAATATAAAAAAGAAAAAAGAATTTTATTTGGGGGGACTTTTAGTAAAAAAAAGTTGAAAATATCTCCTACAATTTTAAGATCTAAATTAAATGAAACAGATATCTTGCAGAAAGAACTATTCAGTTCACTACTTCCAGTAATTGGAATCTATGATAAGGAATCAGCTTTAAAACAGATTAGTCAAACATCAAAGCCATTAGCAATCTACTTATTTGGAGGCAATAAAAAAATCCATAATCATATTTCAAAAGTAACTAGCTCAGGAACAATTTGTATAAATGATGTGATGTTACCAGTCCTTATTCCAAATTTACCGTTTGGAGGCGTTGGACAAAGTGGTATTGGTAAATTTCATGGAGAAGAAGGGTTTCGCAATTTTTCAAATCAAAAATCTATTACTTTTAAAGGTTTTTCATTTGATTCAAATCTGCGGTATCCTCCCTACGAAAGAGTAAAGAAATTTTTAAAGTTTATTTTTCAGGTTTAAATTACTTAAATTGTTTTCAAAAACCTAGCGATTTTAATTTTAAAGATTATCTTTAAATAAATAGTAAGTTTTATGAAATTTGCATTTTTAGTATTTGCCATTTTTATTAATTTTTTTAATCACTCATTGATAAAATCAGAAGAAAAGATATTTTCAGCAAAAAATAAAATTGAGAATATTGCTAGAAAAGAATCAATTGCTGAAGAAAAAATTGAAATAAAAAAAATTCATATTGTAAAAAGTGGAGATACAATATCAAGCATTTCAAAATTCTATTCAATAGATAAATATTTGATCATTAAATTGAATAACTTAAAAGATGAAAATTATATTTTTGTTGGCCAAAATCTTATTATCTCCGAATCTACTGAAAATCTTACAAAACAAACAGATTTAATAAATAATTATCATATTGTTCAAAGTGGTGAAAATCTGACTGATATATCAAACAAATATAATTTGAAAGCAATTGATCTGATAGAGATTAATAATCTCATTAATCCTGATTCAATAAAAGTTGGTCAAAAGCTCATAATAAGAAAAAAGAATATAAGTAATTCAGGAAATTATGAAACAACTAAAAATAAAAAAAAGAATGACATACTTGAGTTAGATAAAAAAAATTATGGTCCTATAACTATCCAAAGTAAATCATATAAAGATATTAAAGGTAGAAAAGTTTTAAGCGTACTAAATCAAGAAAATAAAAAGCTGATTCTTTCAATCAATTGTGATTCAAATGAATTAGATGTAAGAATACCTGGCAGGAAATGGATGGGAAGTAAGCCTGCTAAAGAAGAATTCGAAAATAATTTAATAAATGATTTTTGTTAAAACTTTTAATTAATATGTGTGAATAATTTGTCTAAGAATATTAATGATGGGTTATTCTACAAAAAGTTAAATTAATAGTAATGGCAATTTCAAGAGGAGATCTCGTAAGAGTAAAAAGACCAGAATCATATTGGTACAATGAAATAGGTAAAGTTGCTTCAGTTGATACCTCAGGTATTAAATATAACTGTGTAGTTAGATTCGATAAAGTAAATTACGCTGGGATAAGCGGAACTGATGGTGGAGCAAATACAAATAATTTCGCCGAAAGTGAATTAGAGAAAGCTTAAATAATTGCCTGAATTACCTGAAGTTGAAACTGTTCGCAGAGGTTTAGAGAAAAAACTTAATAACTTTACTATTAAAAAAGTTGATGTCTGTAGGGATTCAACTATTGCATTCCCAACAAACAAAAAAGAATTCATTGAAGGACTTCGGAACTCACTTATTTATAAATGGGATAGAAGAGGAAAATATTTAATAGCTCAATTAAAAGAAGTTCAAAATGAGAATACTCAATGTCCTCTAGAAAATTCACAAAATAACGGATTTCTTGTAGTTCATCTAAGAATGACTGGCTATTTCAAATTCATCAATAACTCTACTCTGCCCTGTAAACATACAAGAATAAGATTTTTCGATAAAAACAATAATGAGCTTAGATACATTGACGTAAGAAGTTTTGGTCAAATGTGGTGGATTAAGCAAGGGTTGTCGCCCAATAAAATTATCAAAGGATTAGGCTCATTAGGACCAGAACCATTTTCTAAAGACTTTGATACAAAATACCTCAAGAAAGTTATTTCAAAAAGAACAAAATCTATAAAAGCTATTTTATTAGATCAAACAATAGTGGCAGGTATAGGTAATATTTATGCTGATGAAAGTTTATACTCTGCTGGCATCTCACCTTTTAGGGAAGCTCGAACAATAAAGAAGAATGAATTAATCAAGCTCAGAGAATCAATTGTAACTGTATTAAAAAAAAGTATAGGTTCTGGGGGGACGACATTTAGCGATTTTAGGGATTTGGAAGGAGAGAATGGGAATTTTGGTTTACAGACAAATGTTTATAGAAGAACTGGAAAAGAATGTCGTAAATGTGGAAATTTAATTGAAAGACAAAAAATCACGGGAAGAAGTACCCATTGGTGTCCTAAATGCCAAAAATAAAAAAGGGCTTACTCAATAAGAGTAAACCCTTTTAAATATTTTTACCTGGCATCGAGCTATTTTCTCAAGGGGCTACCCCCTAAATATTTTCGCCGCTGATGCGTTTCACAACCGAGTTCGAGATGGATCGGAGTGGTTCCACATCGCCATGAACACCAGGATAGTGTGAACCTTGAGAACTGCATAGAAAATTATATAAATTAAAAACAATAAATTAAGTTTATTTGGTCAAGCCCTCGGTCTATTAGTACTCCTCCGCTGCACTTGTTACCAAGCTTCCACGTAGAGCCTATCAACGGGTGTTCTTCCCGTGACCTTACTGGCTTAAGCCATGGCAATACTCATCTTGAGGTGGGCTTCCCACTTAGATGCTTTCAGCGGTTATCCACTCCGCACATGGCTACCCAGCGTTTACCGTTGGCACGATAACTGGCACACCAGAGGTGCGTTCCTCCCGGTCCTCTCGTACTAGGGAGAAATCCTCTCAATATTCCTGCGCATACACCGGATATGGACCGAACTGTCTCACGACGTTCTGAACCCAGCTCGCGTACCGCTTTAATGGGCGAACAGCCCAACCCTTGGGACCGACTTCAGCCCCAGGTTGCGATGAGCCGACATCGAGGTGCCAAACCTCCCCGTCGATGTGAACTCTTGGGGGAGATCAGCCTGTTATCCCTAGAGTAACTTTTATCCGTTGAGCGACGGCCCTTCCACGCAGAACCGTCGGATCACTAAAACCGACTTTCGTCCCTGTTCGACTTGTAGGTCTCACAGTCAAGCTCCCTTCTGCTTTTGCACTCAACGACTGATTTCCAACCAGCCTGAGGGAACCTTTGTGCGCCTCCGTTACCTTTTAGGAGGCGACCGCCCCAGTCAAACTGCCCATCAGATACTGTCCGCTTCCCGGATAACGGGTAAGCGTTAGAACCCTAGCTCTAAAAGAGTGGTATCTCACCGATGACTCAATAGTACCCACAAGCACTATTTCGACGTCTCCCACCTATTCTGCGCATTCAGAGCCCGAGCACAATATCAAACTACAGTAAAGCTTCATAGGGTCTTTCTGTCCGGGTGTATGTAGTCCGCATCTTCACAGACAATTCTATTTCGCCGAGCCTCTCTCCGAGACAGCGCGCAAATCGTTACACCTTTCGTGCGGGTCGGAACTTACCCGACAAGGAATTTCGCTACCTTAGGACCGTTATAGTTACGGCCGCCGTTCACCGGGGCTTCAGTCGCCAGCTTCACTAAAAGCTAACCAGCTTCCTTAACCTTCCGGCACTGGGCAGGTGTCAGCCCCCATACATCGTCTTGCGACTTAGCGGAGACCTGTGTTTTTGGTAAACAGTCGCTTGCGCCTCTTCACTGCGACCAGCTCTCGCTGGCACCCCTTCTCCCGAAGTTACGGGGCCATTTTGCCGAGTTCCTTAGAGAGAGTTATCTCGCGCCCCTCGGTATTCTCTACCACCCCACCTGTGTCGGTTTCGGGTACTGGCATTTGTGTCTTAACGAGTATAGGGCTTTTCTTGGAAGCATGACATCACCAACTTCGCTGCCGTAGCAGCTCGTACTCACGCCTTAGCTCAAGATGTTTTCTCCATCTCTCAAAGCCTCGAACGCTTGAACCAGTAACCAACATCTGGCCTGGTTAGCCTTCTCCGTCCTCCTTCTCAAAACACATCTGGTACAGGAATATTGACCTGTTATCCATCGACTACGCCTTTCGGCCTCGCCTTAGGTCCAGACTAACCCTCCGCGGACGAGCCTGCCGGAGGAACCCTTAGGGTTTCGGGGCATGGGATTCTCACCCATGTTTTCGCTACTCAAGCCGACATTCTCACTTCTATGCTGTCCACGTCCGCTTACGCTAACGCTTCACCCTACATAGAACGCTCCCCTACCATAAATAAATTTATCCGCAGCTTCGGTATAACGCTTAGCCCCGTTCATTTTCGGCGCAGGATCGCTCGACCAGTGAGCTATTACGCACTCCTTTGAGGATGGCTGCTTCTAGGCAAACCTCCTGGTTGTCTGGGCAATCCCACCTCCTTTATCACTTAGCGTTAATTTAGGGACCTTAGCTGGCGGTCTGGGCTGTTTCCCTCTTGACTATGGAGCTTATCCCCCACAGTCTGACTGCCTAGTTACACACAGGGTATTCAGAGTTCATATCGATTTGGTACCGCTTTCGCAGCCCGCACCGAAATGGTTGCTTTACCCCCCTGCTGGAGCACTAGACGCTACGCCTCAACGTATTTCGGGGAGAACCAGCTAGCTCCTGGTTCGATTGGCATTTCACCCCTAACCACAGCTCATCCGCTGAATTTTCAACTTCAGTCGGTTCGGACCTCCACTTGGTATCACCCAAGCTTCATCCTGGCCATGGTTAGATCACCAGGGTTCGGGTCTATAAACACTGACAAACGCCCTATTAAGACTCGCTTTCGCTGTGGCTCCACCATTTCCGGTTTAACCCGCCAGTGCCTATAAGTCGCCGGCTCATTCTTCAACAGGCACACGGTCACCCGATTAGTCGGGCTCCCATTGCTTGTAAGCTCACGGTTTCATGTTCTATTTCACTCCCCTCCCGGGGTTCTTTTCACCTTTCCCTCGCGGTACTGTTTCACTATCGGTCACACAGTAGTACTTAGCCTTACGAGGTGGTCCTCGCAGATTCACACGGAATTCCACGTGCTCCGTGCTACTCGGGATACAGCTAGGTCAACTTATCTTTCGATTACGGGGCTTTCACCCTCTGTGGCACGCCATTCAAACGTTTCTTCTAGACTTGTTGATCCATATTGCTGTCCCACAACCCCGATAGTCAAGACTATCGGTTTGGGCTGTTCCCCGTTCGCTCGCCGCTACTGAGGGAGTCGTTATTTACTTTCTCTTCCTCCAGCTACTAAGATGTTTCAGTTCGCTGGGTTAGCTCGCACCAACCTATATATTCAGTTGGCCGTACATGGGGTTGCCCCATTCGGAAATTCCCGGATCAAAGTGTGCTTCCAACTCCCCGAGACTTATCGCAGGTAACCACGTCCTTCATCGCCTCTGTGTGCCTAGGTATCCTCCGTGAGCCCTTTGTAGCTTGACCAATAACTTCGTAATTGAAGCATCAGCTTAATAGAATTGTTATTAATGCATTCGCACAAATAATAAATCTGCATCATTAAAGATGCTTATTGTCTTTAAAAATAATCTATGCAGTTGTCAAGGTTCTCTGAAAACAATGAAATTAATTCAATGAGTCCAGCATCTTAATGATTTCATTAGGAAGCTAGATTCGTTCAGAATATGATCACAACTCAAAACATTTCCTTTATACAGATTATGGAAGAGGTGGTAATCAGTGGAGGTAAGCGGACTCGAACCGCTGACATCCTGCTTGCAAAGCAGGCGCTCTACCAACTGAGCTATACCCCCAACATAGAGATATGGGCCATCCTGGACTTGAACCAGGGACCTCACCCTTATCAGGGGTGCGCTCTAACCACCTGAGCTAATGGCCCAGGAAAAATAATGGGTGTGACCTAGAAAAACTTAGGAAATGAAATTCTCAATAAATCAAGAACGTGAGATACCGATCGACCTAAGGTGACAAAATTATAAAATTAAACATTTTGTTGTCTCCCTGTTAGGAGGTGATCCAGCCGCACCTTCCGGTACGGCTACCTTGTTACGACTTCACCCCAGTCATTAGCCCCACCTTCGGCGTCCTCCTCCACAAGGGTTGGAGTAACGACTTCGGGCATGGCCAACTTCCATGGTGTGACGGGCGGTGTGTACAAGGCCCGGGAACGTATTCACCGCAGTATGCTGACCTGCGATTACTAGCGATTCCTACTTCACGTAGGCGAGTTGCAGCCTACGATCTGAACTGAGCCACGGTTTATGGGATTTGCTAGCTCTCGCGAGTTTGCTGCCCTTTGTCCGTAGCATTGTAGTACGTGTGTAGCCCAGGGTGTAAGGGGCATGATGACTTGACGTCATCCACACCTTCCTCCGGTTTATCACCGGCGGTCTTTCTAGAGTGCCCAACTAAATGCTGGCAACTAAAAACGTGGGTTGCGCTCGTTGCGGGACTTAACCCAACATCTCACGACACGAGCTGACGACAGCCATGCACCACCTGTCACTGCATTCCCGAAGGCACCCTCAAATTTCTAAGAGGTTCGCAGGATGTCAAACCCTGGTAAGGTTCTTCGCGTTGCATCGAATTAAACCACATACTCCACCGCTTGTGCGGGCCCCCGTCAATTCCTTTGAGTTTCACACTTGCGTGCGTACTCCCCAGGCGGAACACTTAACGCGTTAGCTACGACACCGAAGGGGTCGATTCCCCCGACACCTAGTGTTCATCGTTTACGGCCAGGACTACAGGGGTATCTAATCCCTTTCGCTCCCCTGGCTTTCGTCCATGAGCGTCAGTAATGGCCCAGCAGAGCGCCTTCGCCACTGGTGTTCTTCCCGATATCTACGCATTTCACCGCTACACCGGGAATTCCCTCTGCCCCTACCATACTCAAGCCTTTCAGTTTCCACTGCCATGATGGAGTTAAGCTCCACGCTTTAACAGCAGACTTGAAAAGCCGCCTGCGGACGCTTTACGCCCAATAATTCCGGATAACGCTTGCCACTCCCGTATTACCGCGGCTGCTGGCACGGAATTAGCCGTGGCTTATTCCTCAAGTACCGTCATATCTTCTTCCTTGAGAAAAGAGGTTTACAGCCCAGAGGCCTTCGTCCCTCACGCGGCGTTGCTCCGTCAGGCTTTCGCCCATTGCGGAAAATTCCCCACTGCTGCCTCCCGTAGGAGTCTGGGCCGTGTCTCAGTCCCAGTGTGGCTGATCATCCTCTCAGACCAGCTACTGATCGAAGCCTTGGTGAGCCATTACCTCACCAACAAGCTAATCAGACGCGAGCTCATCCTCAGGCGAAATTCATTTCACCAGTAGGCATATGGGGTATTAGCGGTCGTTTCCAACCGTTATCCCCCTCCTGAGGGCAGATTCTCACGCGTTACTCACCCGTCCGCCACTAACCCGAAGGTTCGTTCGACTTGCATGTGTTAAGCACGCCGCCAGCGTTCATCCTGAGCCAGGATCAAACTCTCCGTTGTGTTCAAATCCTTTTGTAGATAAATCTACTCAAATTGAATTGCTTTATCCAAATAAAAACTTCAGTTTAGGTATTTAGTTTCAGCCTCCTTAAATTTTAAGGATTACATTGAGTGCACATTAAAAGTAATTCTAAAGTGACTTTCCAAGATCTCAGATCCGTTTGCATCAAAGCAAAAGTTAGCAATTGATGACATTTTATATATTCTTGACGGGACCTCACACCTTTATTGCATATACATCTTGAAATAACCAAAAATAAATTTAGTTATTCTTGACGCAATAAAAGCATCAGTTCCTAAGTTTTTAAATTTTCTAGGTGCAGAGTTAAACAACAAGTGAATAACTCATTTAAAGGGAAAACCCTTCTTCTGGCAAGAAATAATGATCGAAATCAAGTCTCTAGATGATTCAATATTTTACCAAAAATCAGATTTAAGGTAATTAGTTGAATAATGCAAAAAGTATATTTTTGCCCAGAAGAAAATACTAAACCATCCGACTGTAATTGTGCAACCTTTTATACAAAAATTTTTTATTAATTTTTTATTTGTTCAAAGTCTCTTTTAACAACTAGGCTTAAATAAAGGGTTATAAATGAAATGGCAGAAAGATTTAGTCAAAAAAATTTAAGAGTAAGACCAAGTTCCGATGAAGAGAAAATTGTAACAAATGCAAAAAAACACTTCGAAAAGACTTTGGTTGAAATCTCAGGCGAGTTAGTAGGAAGCGTTGCTGCACTAGAACACCCAACAAAAAATAAAAAACTAAATTATGGAGAAATATTTTTAAGAGACAATGTTCCTGTAATGATTTACCTCATTACCCAAAAACGGTACGAAATTGTAAAAAAGTTCCTGAATGTATGCCTTGAGTTGCAAAGCTCTAATTACCAAACACGTGGAGTATTTCCTACTAGTTTCATTGAAGAGAATGGACAGCTCATTGGAGACTATGGTCAGAGATCAATAGGGAGGATTACTTCAGCTGATGCAAGTTTATGGTGGCCCATTTTATGTTGGTATTATGTCAATAAAAGTGGCGATTATGCCTTTGGAAAAAGTCAAAGCGTTCAAAGAGGGATTCAACTTTTACTAGATCTAGTTTTACATCCAACATTTGAAGGTACTCCAGTACTTTTTGTTCCAGATTGCGCATTTATGATTGACAGACCTATGGATGTATGGGGGGCGCCTCTTGAAGTTGAAGTTTTACTTCATGGTTGTTTAAAAAGTTGTATAAATTTAATGGAATTAAGTAGAGCAGATCATGTTAGTAGACTCTTAGATCAAAGACTTATTCTTACAAATCAATGGGTTAAGGATTTAGGAAGTTTTCTTTTAAAACATTATTGGGTTACAAGCCAAACAATGCAAATTTTAAGAAGAAGACCAACTGAGCAATATGGAGATGATCAACACTTTAATGAATTTAATGTTCAACCTCAAGTAGTTCCCTCATGGCTACAAGAATGGTTAGAGAATAGAGGTGGTTACTTAATAGGAAATATTAGGACAGGTAGGCCTGACTTTCGATTTTATAGTTTAGGAAATTCTTTAGCATGTATGTTCGGAGTACTGCCTCCTGAAGAACAAAGAGCTCTATTTAGATTAGTTTTACATAACAGACAGCATTTGATGGCTCAAATGCCCATGAGAATTTGTCATCCCCATATGGATGTCGAAGAATGGCAAAATAAAACTGGATCGGATCCAAAGAATTGGCCTTGGAGTTACCATAATGGTGGCCATTGGCCAAGTTTACTTTGGTTTTTTGGGACAGCCGTTCTATTGCATCAAAAAAATCATGGTTCAGATGATGTGATTCTCATGGAAGAAATGAAATCTCTAATAGAGGAATCATATTGGTGTCAACTTAATCAATTGCCTAAGCAAGAATGGGCAGAATATTTTGATGGTCCAACTGGTACTTGGGTTGGACAACAATCAAGAACATATCAAACATGGACAATTGTTGGTTTTTTATTAATGAATCATTTTCTAAGAAATGAGTATAACGATTTGGATATGTTTAAAATTTAAACCTAAAATAATCCTAAGGTTAGTGATTTATCAATTGGCAAGCAAGCTCCAATGCCAAGATATATTGTTAGAAAAGTTCCGAACAAGAAAACAGACATTGCTATCGGTCTTCTGAATGGATTAGAAAATTTATTAACGTTTTCAATAAAGGGTAAAATAATTAATCCAAGTGGAATTAATGTTTGAAGTGCGATACCCAAGAGTTTATTAGGAACAACCCTAAGTATTTGAAAAACTGGATAGAGATACCATTCAGGAAGTATTTCCAGAGGTGTTGCGAAAGGATTTGCCTTGTCTCCAAGCATTGCAGGATCAAGAACTGCAAGTCCGACTACGCAAGCAATAGTTCCTAAAATAACTACAGGGAAAATATATAGCAAATCATTTGGCCAAGCAGGTTCACCATAATAATTATGGCCCATACCTTTAGCTAACTTTGCTCTCAATTTTGGATCAGATAGATCTGGTTTTTTTAAAGTGGACATATGGAGAACTAATAATGTTTTAAGTATAAGAGTTTATAAAGGACCTGAAATACCCTGTTTACGAATCATTAAAAAGTGCATCAACATGAAAACTGCTAATGACCATGGCAATACAAAAGTATGAAGACTGTAAAATCTGGTTAAAGTAGATTGTCCAACACTTTCTCCCCCTCTAAGTAATTCAACCATGAAGTCACCGATTACTGGTATTGCAGCAGGGACCCCTGAAACAATCTTAACTGCCCAATATCCAACCTGATCCCAAGGCAGAGAATAACCTGTCACTCCAAAGGCGACGGTTATGACTGCCATTACAACACCTGTAACCCAAGTTAATTCTCTTGGCCTTTTAAAACCTCCAGTAAGATAAACCCTAAAGACATGAAGGATTAACATCAAAACCATCATTGATGCACTCCATCTATGTACAGATCTTATTAACCATCCGAAACTTACATCGGTCATTAAATAACTGACTGAACTATAAGCTTGTGTAACTGTTGGCTTATAGTAAAAAGTCATTGCAAAACCTGTTGCAAATTGAATTAGGAAGCATACTAAAGTTATGCCTCCTAAACAATAAAAAATATTTACGTGAGGGGGTACGTACTTGGAAGTTACGTCGTCAGTTATGTCTTGGATTTCAAGCCTTTCTTGAAACCAGTCATAAACAGATGAAGAATTCGCCATCCAAAAAAAAATTAGCTTTGATATAAAGAGCTTACTTAAAATTCTTATACTTGGTGTTAACACTTAACCCAATGAATTCATCTTTTAACAAACTTTTAACATTCAAAACTTTGATCACTGCATCAATGATCATTGTTTTTTCTATCAATCTTTTATTGATTGAAAGAGTGGATGCTCTTAGTGATAGCAGGCAATTAGTACTTGACGCTTGGACCTTGGTAAACGAAGGTTTTTATGATCCAGAAAAGTTTGATGAAATACAATGGAAAAGAATTAGACAAAAAACATTACAGAAACAAATTGAAACAAGTGAAGAGGCTTATTCGGCAATTGAAGACATGTTAAGACCTCTAGACGATCCCTACACTAGAGTTTTACGCCCAAAAGATTATGAACTACTGAAATCAAGTAATTTTGGTAGTGAAATTAATGGTGTTGGGCTTCAATTAGGAGAAGATGATGACAATAAAGTTAAAGTTATCTCTACTCTTGGGGGATCGCCAGCTGAAGAAGCTGGAATAGTAAGTGGGGACTTGATTGAGACAGTGGACGGAATCTCATCAGAAAAACTAGGGCTTGCAAGTACTGCCTCTAAATTAAGAGGTGAATCAGGGACAAAAGTTTTAGTTGAAGTATCTTCAGAATCAGGAGAAATTAGGGAAGTAGATCTAGAGAGAAGATCAGTAGATCTTAGGCCAGTTAGAACAAAAAGATTAAGAGACGATTCGCACACAATAGGATATTTAAGGATAACTCAATTCAGTGAAAGCGTGCCCAAAAAAGTTGAAGAGGCACTTCAAGAGTTAAAAGAGAAAGAGGTTGAGGGCTTGATTTTAGACCTTAGAAATAATTCAGGGGGACTAGTAAGCTCAGGTATAGCAGTTGCAGACTCATTATTGAGTGAAAAACCTGTAGTCGAGACAAAAGATAGAAATGGAATCAAAGATGCAATTATTTCCCAAAAAGAGACATCTTTTGATGGACCAATGGTGACTTTAGTAAATAAAGGTACTGCAAGTGCCAGTGAAATACTTGCTGGTTCTTTACAAGATAATGAGAGATCAATTCTTATGGGAGAAAAAACTTATGGAAAAGGTTTAATTCAATCCCTAAAAAGTTTAGGAGAAGATAGCGGTATCGCTATAACAGTTGCTAGTTACTTAACCCCCAAAGGTAATAATATTCAAGGCCAAGGGATGAATCCTGACAAATTACTTGATCTCCCGGATGCAAGTAATTATGGAAGTACTGATGATAAATGGGTGAAGAATGCAGAATTATTTCTGGGGTCGCTTCTAGAAAAAGAAAAAGTTTCAGTTCAAAATATTGAATTAAACCATGAAGAAATTAAACCTTAAATAGCTAAAGATTGAAAATAAAAAATTTTTAAATATGAGCATTAAAAGAATTTTTCATGATCCAATTCATAAAGAAATAGTATTTGATGCAGGAAAGCCAGAAGAATTAATGATCATGGAATTAATTGATACAGTTGCT
>QCRA01000017.1 GCA_003212035.1 Prochlorococcus sp. AG-459-D04 | reverse complement strand
AGCCAAGGAGGCAAAGTTAATCTTTTTCTTGAAGGAACAACTTCATCCCTAGTTGGAGATTTATAGTTCAAGTTTTCTAGTTTACTACTGTTCATGAATGGATACCAACCATTTGAGAATTTAGGGAGCGGTTAAGACCTTTTTTGGCAAAAGGGTTTCTAAAAATTAATGTTGTTAATATTGCAATAAACAAAGAGGCGTTAAGTTGATGACCGACAATAAAAATAGGTTCATTTAAATTTGTTTTAAGACTTAAAAAACCCAAAGCAATTTGCGAAAACAAAAGAAAAATAAGTGCTGAGAGATATTTCCAATTTTCATTAAGCAAACTTCTTTTATAAATAACAGTCGCAATAATCAAAAGAATTGAAAAAGCAATTGGAAAAGCAAATAATTTATGAGTATTTAGAATTAGACATTGTTTATTAAAAGATAAGCAAATATGTGCTGACCAGGTTGAGGAAAGCCTTACTCCAATAAAAGATTGAATCAGAGTAAGTAAAAGAGGAACAAACAATAATAATCTCCACCAAATTAATGGCTCTTCTATGTTGTCATTTTCTAAATTTTGATTTATTGAAATTGTTGTGATGAGAAGTAGAAAAGCTATTAATAGATGTCCAGTAACTGTATATGAATCAAGCAAGTTTATAACTGTCAAAGCTCCAAAAGATCCTTGGACAATAACGAGAAAAAGTAATAATGAATAAGTTTTAGGTAACCAATTTGGAATTTCATTTCTCCAAATAATTGAAAGGGCAAATTTAAAAAGAATCAATATTCCAACCAGAAAAGCATCTAGACGATGAAACCACTCTAGAAATACTCTTAGGTTCAGATGATTAAAAGGCAAAAAAGATCCATAACATAATGGCCAATCTGGACAAGCAAGTCCCGCCTCCATGACTCTCGTAGCACCTCCAATTACGATTAGCGCGATAAGCGCAAGTACACAATGACTTCCCAACCTTTTAAAAATTGTCAGATATTTTGATTTATATAATTGGTTATTAATCAAATGGATAAAACCTATTATTTTGCATAATAAATTAGATTCAAAACCCAAACATTAATTAAAAATTAATATGTTTAATTTAAAAAATAATTTACTAATTTAATCTTTTTTCCCTGACAATTAACTCTAAAAAGTTATTAATAATACGCCTTTTATTTCATAAATCTTAAGAAGTTGTGAATTTAAATGTTTTTCTTTTAACAAAGGATGCAGGATTATAAAAATTGAATATCTTGAGAATGTAAAGTCAAATTTTTAAAGATCTTTGTTAAATAAAAACATTTATTTAATACTAATTATTTCCGTCGTTTTTGCTATATCTTTTTGGATTGGTTTTAATGTAAATTTGCTCCCAGCGGAAGCAAGTATTAATGCACCAATTTACGACGAACTTTTTAAAATTCTTTTCATCATTGGATTAATTATTTTTATAGGAATGACAATAGCAGTAATTTATAGCTTATTTAAGTTCAGGAAAAGAAATAATCAGATAGGCGATGGTATAGCTTTAGAGGGAAATTTAAGTTTAGAAATTGTATGGACAATTATCCCTTCAATAATTGTTTTACTAATAGGTTTATATAGCTACAACATCTACGATCGAATGGGAGGGATGAAAGAACTAAATCATAACCACGAAATGATGAGTTCTAACGCTGAAAAAATATGGGCTGGAATAAGTCAAACTTCTGATAATGAAATAGCAATAAATAATTTATCAATTGAAGTTTCAGCTATGCAATTTGCATTTCTATTTAATTATCCTAAGGGCAATTTCATATCAGGAGAACTACACGTTCCTGTTGATCATAAAGTATCAATGAAAATGGAATCCAAAGATGTCATTCATGCTTTTTGGGTACCAGAATTCAGAATTAAACAGGATATTATTCCTGGACAACCGACTATTCTAAATTTCACTCCTACAAAAGTTGGGAAATATCCAATAATTTGCGCAGAATTATGTGGCCCATATCACGGAGGGATGAGAGCATCGATAATTGTTGAAGAAGAATCTGATTACAACGAATGGTTTAACAAAAATAAAAAACCAGAGGTAAATTTATGACAATATCAATTGATCCACAAAAAACTAATAATGAAAGCCTTCAACCTAAAGGCTGGCTCAGATACTTTAGCTTTAGCCTTGATCATAAAGTAATTGGGATACAATATTTAGTCTGTGGTTTTCTTTTCTATTTAATAGGAGGAACCCTAGCAAGTGCTATAAGAATTGAACTAGCTAGCCCAATGTCTGATTTTATGCCAAGAGATGTTTATAACCAAGTTTTAACTTTACACGGAACAATAATGATATTCCTTTGGATAGTGCCTGTAGTAAACGGTGCTTTTGGAAATTATTTAATTCCATTTTATGTAGGTGCGAGAGATATGGCATTCCCAAGATTAAATGCCGTAGCTTTTTGGTTAATTCCTCCTTCAGGTTTGATGCTGGTAGCTAGCTATTTTGTCGAGGGTGCTGCACAGGCAGGATGGACTGCTTATCCACCTTTGAGCATAACTACTCCTCAATCAGGGCAAATTATTTGGATTCTGAGCGTTCTATTACTTGGAGGCAGTTCTATATTTGGTGGGATAAACTTTATCGCGACAATTATCAAATTAAGAAGGCCAGGATTAAAACTTATGCAATTGCCAATGTATTGTTGGGCAATGCTTGGAACAAGTCTTTTAGTGGTTTTGTCAACTCCTGTTTTAGCAGGCACTTTAATTTTACTTAGCTTCGATATCATTGCTAATACAGGGTTTTTCAATCCTGTTTTAGGTGGCAATGTCGTGGTTTATCAGCATTTATTTTGGTTTTATTCTCATCCAGCTGTATATATTATGGTCCTTCCTGCCTTTGGTTTAGTCAGTGAAATACTTCCTGTACATGCTAGAAAACCACTTTTCGGGTATACAACAATGGTTTTTTCAATAATGGGGATAGTAGTTTTAGGTTTAGTTGTTTGGGCGCATCACATGTTTACGAGTGGAACCCCTCCTTGGATGAGATTGTTCTTTACTATTGCCACCGCATTTATTGCTGTTCCAACAGGCATAAAATTTTTCAATTGGGTCGCAACATTATGGGGAGGTAAAATATCCATCAATAGTGCAATGTTATTCTCTTGCGGATTTATTATAAATTTTGTTTTTGGAGGTATTACAGGAGTAGCTTTGGCACAGGTACCTTTCGATATTCACGTACATGATACCTACTTCGTTGTAGCCCATTTTCATTACATAGTTTATGGAGGGACTGTTTTTATTATTTTCTCTTCAATTTATCATTGGTTCCCCAAAGTAACTGGAAAAATGCTCAATGAAAAATTAGGAATTTTACATTTTACCATTACCTTTATTGGATTTAACTTGTGCTTTGCTCCTCAACATTGGCTTGGTTTAAATGGAATGCCTAGAAGAGTTGCAGAATATGATCCTCAATTCCAGTTTGTTAATCAAATTAGTAGCCTTGGGGCTCTTTTGATGGCTATAAGTACAATTCCTTTTTTAATTAATGTATTGCTGAGTATGAGAAATGGAAAAGATGCTGGAGATAATCCTTGGAACGCTCTAACACCTGAATGGTTAACATCTTCTCCACCTCCAGTTGAAAATTGGGAAGGAGAATCCCCATTAGTCGAAGAACCTTATGGTTATGGTAAAGAAATTTCTGAACAAAAATAAAACATATGACAACTCTAGATAGCTCAAAAGAAACTCAAAAAAATAATTCTGTTGATGAAACACATGAAGACTTCAGAATGTTTGGTCTTATAACTTTCCTAATTGCGGACGGAATGACTTTTGCTGGATTCTTTGCTGCTTATTTAACTTATAAAGCAGTAAATCCATTGCCTGATGGAGCTATTTATGAATTAGAACTACCAATACCTACACTCAACACCATTTTGTTACTTGTTAGTAGTGCAACTTTCCATAAAGCAGGCAAAGCACTTTTAAAAGATAAAAACTCTGATTCTCAAAAATGGTTATTTTTTACTGCTTTTCTTGGAATTATATTTTTAATATGTCAATTATTTGAATATTTTCATTTACCTTTTGGATTAACCGATAATTTATTTGCAAGCACTTTTTATGCTCTTACTGGTTTTCATGGATTACATGTCACTTTAGGCACTTTAATGATTTTAATTATTGCTTGGCAATCGAGAATCAATGGCGGTAGATTAACTAGTCAAAATATGTTCCCATTGGAAGCTGTTGAATTGTACTGGCATTTTGTAGATGGAATATGGGTTGTTTTATTTATTATCTTGTATCTTTTATAAAAAAACTAAATTTAAAAAATTAAATATATTTTTTATTAATTTATATTGCCACAGTTCTTCTTTTTAGTAAGAATATATAATTATAAATTTTTCAGATAATGCTAGAAGGAAAAGAACTTCTTGAAAAAACAAAATTATTAAGTAACAAATCTGAAGATGAGATAGCAAAAGGTTGTGGATATGTAGGTCCTAGCGGAAGAATCTTAAGAAAAAGTTTTTATAGGGCGCTTATCAAAGCTAAGGGTTACAAAATAGGAAATGGTCGTCAGGGGAAAAATGGTAATAGAGCTTCAAGAGGAAGACAGACAGAGTTCAAAACTAAAGTTCATGGCAATGGGAACCTATTAATAGGTCATGCTTACACCAAAAAATTAGGTCTAAAACCTGGTCAGGAATTTAAAATCGATCTTAAAAAAGAGTCAAAAACAATTTATCTGACTCCATTAAATTAAAAAATATATTTTACCAACCGTTTTCTTTAAGCCACTCCGAAGAAATATTATTTGAATTTAAATCTTGATTACTATTTTTATTAAATAAAAGTAATTTTTCTACATATTTAATTAATGCATCTGCCTCAAGGTTTACGCTGTCACCGACATTTAATTTATTCAGATTTGTGTTATGCCAAGTATGAGGAATTATCGCAATAGTAAATATTTCTCCTTCCTGCTCATATTTTGCAATTGTAAGACTTATGCCATTTACACATATACTGCCTTTATTAACTACATATTTCGAAAAATTATTATTTTTCCACTTAATAGATAAAAGCCAGGATTTCTCTAATTTTTCTATATTCTCAACTGTTCCAAGGCCATCAACATGTCCACTGACTATATGCCCTCCTAGACGGTCAGACACCCTAAGAGCGGGCTCCAAATTAACAATTTGATTCAGGTTTGACTTTACTCCTAAAGTTGTTTTTTTTAATGTTTCCTCACTAACATCAACAGTAAATTTATTTTGAAAAATCTCTTTAACTGTTAAACAAATTCCATCAACGGCTATGCTGTCACCTATTTCCATATCAAATAAATCATCTAGAATTTCAATTTCTAAAATATTTTTTTCTTGTTTTAGTTTTCCAATTGATTGAATTATTCCTGTGAACATATATTTAAGCAAAAAAGTTTTTGCAAAATTTTGTATTTACTTTAATTTACTTTAAAGCATTTTCAACTATAAATAAATTAAAGAGTAAATAAAAAGAAATTGATTATATTTAGATGATTATTAATTCACAAAAAAGATCATTTGGTAGAGGGACGAAAGTGAGCTTATTCACTTTAGGGACAATGCGAGCAACTGAAAGTATCGAAAAAATGTATAGCATTATAAAAAATGCATATTATGTAGGAATTAACCACATAGAAACAGCACCTTCTTATGGTGATGCTGAATCACTTATTGGAAATTCAATTAAAAAACTAGCAATAGAAGAGAAAATAAAAGAAAAAAATTGGGTGATTACTTCCAAAGTTTTACCAAAAGGTGATTTTGACTTTTTAAAAAATAATTTTAAAAAGTCTCTTAAAAATTTAAATCGCGAGAAAATTAACAATCTTGCAATTCACGGACTCAACTTAAAACAACATCTAGATTGGGTTCTGGCTGGGGAGGGTAAGAAATTCATATCATGGATACTTGAGAAGGAACTAGTTGATCAAGTTGGGTTTAGTTCTCACGGAAGTTATTCACTAATTAAAGAAGCAATTAACTGTGAAGTTTTTAGTTTTTGTAGTCTACATTTACATTATTTAGATCAATCTAAAATTCCTTTGGCAGAGGAAGCTATAAAAAAAGGTATGGGAGTATTAGCAATATCGCCTGCTGATAAAGGCGGTAGATTATATTCTCCTAGTGATATTTTGTTAGAAGCCTCAAAGCCTTTTCATCCATTAGAATTAGCGTATCGATTTCTCTTAGCAAAAGGGATTACGACTTTATCCTTGGGGGCGACAAGCAAAAAAGATTTTGAATTTGCTTATAAACTTAGAAACTCCTTCGAGAAGCTTACAAAACTTGAGAAAAGCGCCCTGAATAAAATTGAGAAAGTTGCTAATGCAAGATTAAACTCAACCAAATGTGAACAATGCAGATGTTGTCTACCATGCCCAAATGAAATACCTATTCCAGAAATACTTCGTTTAAGGAATATATCTATTGGTTATGGACAATTAGAATTTTCAAAAGAAAGATACAATTTAATAGGAAAAGCTGGCCACTGGTGGGAAGAGAAAAATTCCTCATTTTGTCAAGAATGTAATGAATGTGTTCCTAAATGTCCTAGTAAATTAGATATACCAAATTTATTAAAGCAAACCCATAACTTATTAATTGAAACTCCGACAAAAAGATTATGGGGTTAAAGATTCATTCCAGAAATTTTGAAAATTAATTTTTTGTTCATTTGTTAAGACAGGGAAAGACCAACTATTTTCCCAACATTTCTCAGAAGGGCCAGAGATGGGGAACTTATCAGCTTTATATTTACTTTGTAAATAATCACTATTGAATGGTAGATACCATCCCTGACTTACTAATTTATCTACAATTGATTTATTTTCTAAAGATTTAATCCATTTAATTAATATTGCATTATTTAGATTTGATCGACTAAGTAGAAAATGCCACATTAAAGGTACGCCTTGACTTGGGAAAACTAAAGAAAGTCTTGGATCTATTTTTAAATATTTTGAGCAAAGACTATGAGGAACTATTGCGACACAAGCATCAGAATTAATCAACCAATTGAGCATATTTTTATCATCAAATAACATTGCTTGGCTTTTAAGTTTTTTTAAAGAATTAGATGAATTAATTTTTTGAGCAATTGATAGAATTATTCTGGGACTTTGTGGGAAAATAATTTTCCCAGTTAATTTTTTAGAAAGAAGAAAATCCCAAGAAGTTCTGGCTGAATTTATTAATTCTTTATTATTTTTTACAACAATTGTATAAGGTACTACGCCAATAGGAAATAATTTACTTCTCTGATTTTGATTAAAACTGCCCAAAAAATCTATCGATCTCTTATCCAAATTATCGATAAGTGGAAATTCATTTATTTTTTCGAAATCTGCAAAATCTATACTAGTAATCCATCCATCACTTATTAAAGTAAAGTCAGAATTAAAAATTGTGTTTCTATTTTTTTGTAGCTGGATACTTTCAAAATTAATTTTTTCCTGCTTCCAATCTTTTGGAATCGTATTTTTAAAAGATTCTGGATAAAAGGAATTTTGAAGTGCAATTTTTACTTTATTAGGAAGATTACTGCAAGAGTTTAATAGAAATAAAAGCGAAAGCTTACCACAATTTAAAAATTCTCTTCTGGTTGCAAATTTTGAAAACATTCAGCAATCCCTCTTTAAAGAAATTTGACCTAGGCCCTTCATTATTTCCAGATTTTGTTGACACAATGAAACTATTTCTTCATTTTTAAATCCATCTAAGAAAGCAAGCAATGATATTCCGCCAGCACCTACACCTTCTTTAACATGACCTAATTCATAATCTTTCAATTCCTTATATTTTGATGATTGAAAATTTAAAGGACTTGCTAAACCTAACAATTCAATATCATATTTTTTATTAATTAGATTTAATAAATTATTTAGAGAATTATCTTTCACAAGCCACCCAGTTGTTGCAATAAAAACATCTTTAATAAAGTCATCTTTATTTTTTGCACCTAAGAATTCTAATACAAGCAAAATAACTGCCATCATTTGACTTCCGCCAGACAATATGACTGGTTGTTTTGCTGACCTGGCACCAATTAATAGACCCATTGAAAAAGCTTGGAAAGGATCACCTATCGCCGCGACAACATCAAAAGAGTCAAAATCAGTACTAAGTTTTGCATTTAAAAGTCCTTTTTGAACTACTTTTCTTCTTAGTTCTCTTGGAGCTTTAAATAAACTACTCCCTACTAAATTAGACACCCTCAGACCAAATGCTTCCATTACTGCCTGAGCAGTTGTGGTACCCCCTGGTACAGATTCAGAAATTAAGATGGGCTGTTTTAAGGATTTTCCCATCGCAAGCCCTCTTTCATAGAGATTTATAACTCTCTTTTTGGACATAGATTTGCCAGTAGTAAGACAATTTGACGGACCCAAATCTCCATCTTCCACAGACAAATGATTAAAATAAGGTTTTACTCCTATTCCCAGAGGAACAATGACTGGATGATTTTTTATAAGCTTTGAACAAACATGACTTATTAGAGCCGGAGTTACTCCTGCATTGAGGAGAGGCAATTTATATTTATGATCTTTGGAAGCACCCTTAAGCAAAAATTCGGCATCTGCGAGCGCAGTTTTTCTTCTTGATTTTGCATTAATACCTGCAGCTGAAATTCCAGGAATTTGAGAAGTGTTAGTTCCTGCGATTACAAGTAATATTTTAAAATTATTTATATTCTTTTTCAGTATTTCTAACTTATAAATCTGACTTTTTTTGTTGGATTCATTTCCAAAAAATTTTATCCCTAATTCCATACTATACATTCTTACTTTTTTCAATTATTAAAATTAACAAAGCTATTTAATAATTTTGGAGGATCTGGGATAGTTAATTTAAATCTTTGAAACAGAGAATATGCAACTACGTGTACAGTTAAAACATAAACTATTTCTTGAAAAATTATTAATAAAATTGCACCTAATTGGATACTCAAAATTGAGGGAGATATAGGTAAATTAAATAATCCAACGATCTTTTCTATTAGACCATAACTCGCCCTAGTAATTAATACCCAAAGATTATCTCCAACTAAAGTAGACAATGCTATTACTCGTAGGAAGAATCCAAGGGTTCCAATAACAACTCCTAGAGTTAAACTCAGTTTCCAGCTCTTTTCTTTAAACCAACACCAACCCAACCAAAAAGCCAAGATCCCATAAGGAAATAGAAATAAAGTTCCTCTTACAGGACCCATAATTATGAATAAAAGTAGAAATTGTATTAAGAGCCCCTCTAATGCAGTTTTAGTTCCTCTTCTCAAGTGTAACAGGATCATTGGGAGGGGCAAAATCAACCTTAATAAAGCTCCCCCAATGGGCAAATAATATAGTGCAACCCATAATAAGGACGAAAGAGAAGCCAAATATGAAGTCTCGACGATATTTAATGCTTCAGTTTTTGTTTTAATTTTCATTGTTTGTTGATTATTTTTAATTAATTTTTATTCATACTTTTATTTTTTGAATCTAAGATACGTTCAATCTTTTCTATTTCAAAATTTACCTCAGAATTACTTAATATGGAACTTAACTCTTCCGTAGGATCTTTTGGATCTACATCTTTTAAGATGAATATTATTTTGTAAGATTGAAGCTCAATTTTTCTTTTTTTTGAAAGATTCTTAATTTTGTTATTTTTTTGCTTTGGTATCTTTTCTAAATTTATAATCTTTTTATTTCCTGGAACATTTTTTGGCTTATCTACTTTTTTAATTTTTTTATTTTTTATACCCGTAATTTCTTTATTTTCTTTTTCTAAATTCGTATCGTTTTTATTTTCTAGAACATTTTTTGGCTTATCTACTTTTTTAATTTTTTTATTTTTTTTATCATTAATTTCTTTATTTTCTTTTAATACGATTTTTTTATTTACTAAATTCTTTTTTAAACCTTGATTTTGACTTGTTTTTTCTAAATCATTAAAACTACTTTCAAGAAAATTCCCAATCCTCCCTCCAGAGCATGATTGCAAGAAAATTAAAAAAATTAATAAAAAAAATTCTTTTTTTTTAAAATTCATATTTTTTTAACTTTTCTTTTTCCTTGTACTTTTTTTATTACTTATTTTTGTTTGTTTTAAAATAGATTCTTTTTTATCTTTAAGTTTTTCTTCTAAAAGAGAAACAGCATTATCTAAAGTTAATTTTTCAAAGTCAGTATCTTTGGGAATCGAAACGTTAATTTTGCCACATTTTAAATAGACCCCATATCTTCCATTTAATATTTGTATTTTTTCTTTAAATTCTTTCGGTTTTCCAAAGTCTTTAATTACCTCTTGGCCACCTCTACCCATTTTGGGCATTGCAAGAATTTCTAATGCTCTTTTTATCTCAATTGTAAAAACATCATCCTCTTTTTTTAATGATCTATTTTCAGATTCATTTTCATTTTTAATCCATTTAATATAAGGTCCAAATCTACCTCTATCAGCCTCAACGACACCTCCTTCAGGGTGAACTCCTAACAATCTAGGCAAACTTAAAAGAACAAGAGCCTCATCTAGAGTTAGATCATCAGTTTTCAATTCTTTGGGTAATGAGGCTCTTCTTGGTTTAGCTTTATCTTGATCATTATTTCCTAATTGAACGTAAGGTCCATAGGGGCCAAATCTTAAAAAGACTTTTTCCCCGGTTTTTGGATCAGTCCCAAGATCTGATGGGCCACTTAAAATTTGATCAACTTGCTTTATGTCCAAATCTCCGGGAGTTATATCCATTGGAAGATTACCTTTCGCCTGGATTTCATTACCAGATTCATCAATTTTTGTACCCTCTAGCCAAGGACCGTTAGAACCTATTCTGACTACGCAAGGAAGGTCTTCGAAATCAACTTGTCTATAAGCTTTACCATCAATATCGCCCTCTGTTTTCTGAACTTTTACCTCAAGACCATTTTTACCTTTATAGAAAGTCTCGAGGTATGGTAGCCACTCAAGATTACCTGAAGATATTTCATCTAATGAAGACTCCATTTTTGCAGTAAAAGTAGTGTCAACCAGATCAGGAAAATGTTCTTCTAATAGAGCGGTAACTGCAAAAGCTGTAAATGTTGGAGCCAAAGTATTTGAAGATATATTTGCATAACCTCTATCCACGATTGTTCCAATAATACTTGCATAGGTAGAAGGTCTTCCAATCCCTTCTTTTTCAAGAACTTTAACTAATGCTGCTTCTGTATATCTTGCAGGCGGTTTGGTTTCATGAAAAGTAGATTCCTTATTGGTAACTTCAAGACTTGTTCCAGTTGTTAGGTTTGGGAGAATAATTTCTTGTTGTTCAAGGGATGAACTTGGGTCATCACTTCCCTCGACATAAGCTCTGAAGAATCCCGCGAAATCAATACTTTTCCCGCTTGATTTAAATAAACCATCCCCCACGCTAATTTCAGCATTAATCATTGTTAGCCTAGCTTCCGCCATTTGACTAGCTACAGTTCTTTTCCAAATTAAATCGTAAAGAGATAAGTCTCTACCAGTTAGATTAGTTTCCTTGGGTGTTTTAAATACCTCACCTGCCGGCCTAATAGCTTCGTGAGCTTCTTGAGCATTTCTTGCAGTTGAATTAAATTGTCTTGGCGAGTTAGATAAATATTCTTTTCCATACATAGAACTGACACATTCTCTAGCAGCTCTTGTGGCTTGTTCGGAAAGATGAACTGAGTCAGTCCTCATATATGTTATGTAACCTCTCTCATATAGCCCTTGTGCACATCTCATGGTTTCTCTTGCAGACAAACGAAGCTTCCTGTTTGCTTCTTGTTGCAATGTGCTAGTTGTAAATGGAGGAACAGGCTTACGAGTCGATGGCTTTTTTTCGATTTTTGAGACTAACCAATCCTTTGAGGAAAAAGTCTTCAATAAATCATTTACTTTTTCTTCTCCAATTATTAATGATTTATTTCCTAGTTTTAATTTACCTGTCTGTTCATCGAAGTCGGATCCATTAGAAATTCTTTGACCGTTTAAACTGAATAATTTAGTTTCGAAAGTAACATTATCTTTTAAAAGGGAAGCTTTTATCCCCCAGTAACTAGCTTTTTTAAAGGATCTTCTCTCTCTCTCTCTCCTAACTAGAAGTCTTACAGAAACTGATTGAACACGACCAGCGGATAATCGGGGGGCTACCTTTTTCCAAAGTAAAGGAGATAATTCATATCCAAAAAGCCTGTCCAAGATTCTTCTTGTTTCTTGAGCCTGAACAAGTTCCATATCAATTTCTCTTGTTTGGTCTAAAGCTTTATTAATTGCCTTTTTTGTAATTTCATGAAAAACCATTCTCTTTGTTGGTACTTTAGGCTTAAGTAACTGCAGGAGATGCCAGCTAATACTCTCTCCCTCCCTATCTTCATCAGTTGCCAGTAATAACTTGGTCGCACCTTTCAACGCATCTTTCAACTCTTTAACAACCTTTTTCTTATCTTTTGGAACTATATAAAGTGGTTCAAAATCTTCTGTAGTATTAACTCCTATCCTTGACCATTTTTCCTTTTTTACTGCAGCAGGTATTTCAGCAGCTCCTTTTGGAAGATCTCTTACATGTCCCATTGAAGCGAGAACTTCAAAATTAGAGGGCAAAAACTTTCTTATAGTTTTAGCTTTGGTGGGACTTTCAACAATAACAAGTGTGTGATCCAAGGTTTATTTCAAAAATTGGTGTTTTTGTTCAGTTAGGGCATATTATGATTGTTTGAAGCTTTTTCAAGTAATTTCTTCTGAAAATTTCAAAAATCATACCCACAAATTATAATCAAGTTAAGATTAACTCTTAGACTCTTACAATCAAACATCTAATTTAATCCAATTTAATAAAGTGCCCAACGAAATCTTTACAATTAATTTAAATGCCCAAGCCATTATTCCAGAGGCTTTTATTTTACTAGGTATTGTTGGAACACTTCTTGTAGATTTAGCTGGAGAAAAAACTGCATCAAAATGGGCACCAATAATTTGCTATTTATCAATTGGCAGCTCTCTTATAAGTTTGGCCTTGCAATGGAGTAATCCGGTAGAAAGCGCATTCCTTGGTTCCTTTAATTCAGATAATTTGGCAATAGCATTTAGAGCAATAATATCTTTATCAACTTTAGTATCTTTGCTTATAAGTTGGCGGTATACAGAACAAAGTGGTAGCCCTATTGGCGAGTTTGCTGCGATAGTTCTTTCGGCCACCCTTGGAGCAATGCTTTTGTGTGGATCTACTGACCTTATTAGTGTTTTTATATCTCTGGAAACTTTATCTGTAGCAAGTTACTTACTTTCTGGTTACCTCAAGAGAGATCCAAGAAGTTCAGAAGCAGCGTTAAAATACTTACTTGTTGGATCAGCTGCTGCTGCCGTCTATTTGTATGGATCCTCTTTTCTTTATGGATTGAGTGGTTCAACAAACCTAGCGACAATAGGTTTAGAGATTATCAATAAGCCATCCTTCATTACTTCTCTAGCTCTTGTATTTGTCTTATCAACAGTTGCTTTTAAAATTGCTGCTGTTCCCTTTCATCAATGGACACCTGATGTATATGAGGGCTCACCTACACCTGTAGTAGCTTTTTTATCAGTTGGTTCAAAAACAGCGGGCTTCGCATTTGCAATAAGAATATTAAGCACAACTTTCTCTTCTTTTGACGAAGAATGGAAGCTTTTATTTACCATTTTGGCCATATTGAGCATGGCTCTTGGAAATGTTGTAGCTCTAGCTCAAACCTCAATGAAAAGAATGTTAGCTTACAGTTCTATTGGACAAGCCGGATTTGTAATGATTGGAATAGTATCTGGAACACAAGATGGTTTATCAGCTGCTGTTTTATATTTGGCTGCATATTTATTTATGAATTTGGGCGCATTTTCTTGTGTAATACTTTTCTCATTAAGAACTGGTTCTGACAGAATTCTTGATTACTCAGGACTTTACCAAAAAGATCCTCTCATTACATTAGGCTTAAGCCTTTGTCTTCTATCTCTTGGAGGTTTACCACCAATGTTAGGATTTTTTGGAAAGATATACTTGTTCTTTGCAGGTTGGGCAAATCATCAATATTTATTAGTAATAGTGGGATTAGTAACGTCAGTTATATCTATTTATTACTACATTTCAGTGATAAAAATGATGGTAGTTAAAGAACCACAGGAAGCTTCTGAAATAGTCAAATCATATCCTGAAATTAATTGGGGAATTGTAGGGTTACCTCCATTGAGAATTGCACTTTATACTTGCGTAGCAGTAACTGCTCTTGGAGGAATCCTATCTAATCCTCTTTTTAAGTTAGCTAATACAGCAGTTTCAGAAACTCCTTTCTTACAAGATCTTATCGCTACAATAAACAATATTTCTTAGATGAATTCTTCAATTAATGTATAAAAAAGTCGCGAGTTTAGAAAATATATCTAAAACATATGGGAAAGAAGATCTAACTGTTAAAGCCTTAGACAGAATAAACTTAGATATTTATAGAGGTGATTATTTAGCTGTAATGGGAGCTAGTGGTTCAGGCAAAAGCACAGCTATGAATATTATTGGATGTCTTGATAGACCATCTGAAGGTGTTTACAAGTTAAATGGTATCCCTGTTGAGAATTTATCTGATGATGAGCTAGCCGAAATACGTAACCAAAAATTAGGCTTCGTTTTTCAACAATTTCATCTTCTTTCAGACGCAACTGCGCTTGAAAACGTAATTTTGCCAATGATTTATGCTGGTATTGAGCCTGAGCAAAGATTAGTACTAGGTGAGAATGCCCTAAAAAAAGTTGGCCTTTCAGAAAGAATGAATAATCGCCCAAACCAATTATCCGGAGGTCAACAACAACGAGTTGCTATTGCGAGGGCTATTATCAATAACCCTGCAATTTTGTTAGCAGACGAACCTACTGGAGCACTAGATTCAAAAACCACTGAAGATGTATTAGATCTTTTTGACAAACTGCATGAATCTGGAATAACTATAGTTTTAGTTACACATGAAGATGAAGTTGCAAATCGCGCAAAAAAAATAGCCAAATTTAAGGATGGAAGAATAGTTGAATTAAAAGTTAATTAAATTCAAAACCTTCTAATTACCTTCAGTTGAGTTTCATTTTCAATTCTTAAATTCCCATTCAAATCAATATCTTTAATTTTCCATGAATCAGGACAATAACCACTAGGTAAAAAACTTTTAGTAAGAAACTTATTTGCAGATTTAATCACATATTCTTTTTTCTTGTTACATTCAATTGAATCATAAAAAGCTTTAAGAACTTTGGCTGTCCAATAATGTTGATTAATATTCTTAGTTTGAAGTACTTTTGATAATGAAATACCTTCTGATGGGGTGTAATTTAATAAATTCATGCCAAGTCCTAATCTTAAATAGATAATTTTTTTGCCTCTTGTTATCACCCTTGGTAAAAATCCAATCAACTTTTTGGAACCAAAAAAAATATCATTTGGCCATTTCAAACAAACATTTATATTATCTTGTCTAAGCATTTCGCATAACTTAATACCTAAAGACAAATTAAATATTCGACATTCAAATTCTTTTGAAAATATTGGGTAAGCTGCACTTAACCAAATCCCGCCTTTTGGAGAAACCCAAGTTTTTGAATTTTGGCCAACCCCTGAGAACTGTTCTCTTGCGATTATCGCTATTGGCTGGTTTTTCTTTATTTCTGAATATTTAAGCAAGTTTGTTAGCTCATTTTCGGTACTTTTACATTTTATTTTGTAATGAAGTGTCCAGGTTGGATATTGACCCTGAATTTTTTTTAAATAAAAAACTGTCTTAGCTGCAGGTCCAATAACTTTCACAAATTCTTTATTAAAACAACGAGCATCTTTTTAAAGATTAGATTAACTTTAGTCTTAATATGTAAATTTTACAAATTGGACAAAAAGTATTTGCCAATCGTGAATAGAAGGAATCCACATCTATTAAAAAATTGTCTTGATAATTTCAAAAAATCCTGCGGAGACTTAGATAAACTCTCCAAAATCAACGAAAACTGGAAGGACTTAATCGGCTTAGAACTATTCCAAGAATGCAAACCATTAAATATTGAAAAAAAAATACTTACTATCGCAGTAAATCATCCACAGTGGCGCCAAGCTTTAATCTATAACAAGCATCAATTAAAAGAGAGAATCGAGAAAATTGGAATTACTTTGAATGAAATAAAAATAATACAAAATTATGAAATTAAAAATAACAATCTCAAAGCTACTAATGCAAAGATAGTTTGGGCAAAGCATCCAAGCAGAATCAATCAAAATAATATGTGCATTTGTACTCTTTGTAATTCCCCTACTCCTGAGGGCGAAATCAAAAGATGGGGAAAGTGTTCTTTTTGTTGGAGAAAATTAAAAAACTAGATTCTTTATTTAGTTAAAATTAGTATTCCCATTTGCCCCCCCAAAATAGTTCTATATTCAGCTTTTTTAAATCCAACTTCCTTAGCAATATTTATAAGCTCATTTTTCTTTGGAAAATTACTAATACTTTTTTCAATATATGCGTACTCTGGACCTAAATTAAAAAGCCGCGAAGTGGTTACTACAATTAATCTCAAATAAATTTTCTGAAAAATATTGGATAAAGAATTTCTTGTTGAGTGATTAAAATCTAGAAATCCTGCCCTTCCCTTATCCTTCAAAAGATCAAAAACTTTTTTTATTCCTTCTTCAACATTATTCAAGTTTCTAAGTCCATATGACATGCAAATCCCATCAAAATTTTTTGAATAATCATTAATTTCTAATACATCTTTAATTTCCCACTTAATAAATTTATTTTTTTTAAGCTCTGATTTTTTTTTTGCAATATTTAAGATATCCTCTGCACTATCAATCCCAGTAATTGAACCCCTTGGACTAATTCTCTCAGAAATTAAGAATGCTAAATCTCCAGTTCCACAGCATAAATCAGCCCAATCTTCACCACTTAAAGGTTCCAATAAATTAACTAATTTCGTTTTCCATAATCTGTGTAGCCCAAAACTTAATAGATTATTTAAAAAGTCATATTTATAAGAAATTTTATTAAATATATTTTTGACTTCGATAGTTTTTGTGAATTTCATTTTTAAATTTTTAACTTGATTCTTTTTGGTATTAAATTAAATTTTTTATTCATATGGCCTAATTGGAAGTTTTTTTTCGAGGAGGAAAGTCTTTATTTCTTTTAAAGAAAGTTTATTATCATGAAGTAATGATGCTAAAAGTGCGGCAGATGCCCTGCCTTCATTGAAAACATCATAGATATCTTCTAAACAACCCGCTCCTCCAGAAGCAATCACTGGGATGTTAACAATATTGGCAACAGATTCAGTCAGATGTAAATCATATCCATTCTGCGTGCCATCCCCATCCATTGAAGTCAGCAAAATTTCCCCTGCGCCTAACTCCTCAACCTTCTTTGCCCAACTTAATACATCTATTCCAGTATTTTCTCTACCTCCTTTTACATATACCTCCCATTCATCATTCTTATTAACTTTTCTTTTAGCATCCATTGCTATCACGATACATTGATTACCAAATTCTCTAGAACTTTTAGAAATTAAATCAGGATTTCTAACAGCAGAAGAATTCAAACTCACTTTGTCCGCTCCAGCTCTTAAAAGATCATTAATTGAAGAAACAGAATCTATTCCTCCCCCTACTGTAAATGGAATTTTTACTGATTTTGCTGTCCTAGAGACAAGATCAACTAATGTATTTCTATTTTCTACACTAGCTCTAATATCTAAGAATACTAATTCATCTGCGCCCTCATCAGAATACCTACAAGCCAATTCAACAGGATCGCCTGAGTCTCTCAAGTTAACAAAATTGACACCTTTAACCACTCTGCCATGGGCGACATCTAAACAAGGAATTAAACGAAGAGCTACCATTTTAGTAAAAATTGTCCAAATGCTGTTAATCTTGCATAATAGCTTCCATTTTACCTCTTATGGCTGAAACAAAATTATTACCCAAAATCGGTAGTAAAATCAAAATTAACATTAACAAAGTAAAAGATAGACTACCAGCTAAATTAATAGATCAAATATCCGCGAGTCCTAAAGCCGTAATAACAGGCTATAAAATGACAGACGGAAGAAGTATTGGAATTACCGCAAAATTTCAGAATGGTGAGCAAAATTGGTTTTTCCCAGAAGAAATTGAGAAAGGTTAAAGAGTAAAGTGAATGATCCAAAACAACTATTAGGAATTAAAGGTGCCTCTGAAACATCAAGTGTATGGAAACTCCGTATACAGTTAATGAAACCCATAACGTGGATCCCTTTGATATGGGGAGTTATTTGTGGAGCAGCTGCAAGTGGGAATTTTGAATGGACATTTAGTAATGTTCTAGCTTCATTAGCATGTATGTTGATGAGTGGACCACTTCTGGCTGGTTATACCCAAACCATAAATGATTTTTTTGATAAAGAAATTGATGCAATTAATGAACCAAATAGACCAATTCCTTCTGGGAAAATTTCAATTAAAGATGTAAAAATACAAATCTGGGTATTACTTATAGCGGGTTTAATAGTTGCTTTTCTATTAGATTTATATGCTAAGCATAGCTTCCCCTCCGTCTTACTTTTAGCATTAGGAGGTTCCTTTGTTAGTTATATATATTCTGCTCCACCACTCAAATTAAAACAGAATGGTTGGCTTGGAAATTATGCATTAGGAGCATCTTATATAGCTTTACCTTGGTGGGCAGGACAAGCCTTGTTTGGAAAATTAACTATCGTGACCGCGATACTAACACTTGCTTATAGCCTTTCAGGACTTGGAATTGCTGTTATTAATGATTTCAAAAGTGTTGAAGGAGACTCAAAGCTAGGCTTAAATTCTCTACCAGTAGTATTTGGAATTAAAAATGCAAGTAGAATAAGCGCAGGACTGATTGACATTTTTCAATTAGCAATGGTTGTAGTATTAGTCATTATTGGTCAACATTTAGCCTCCGTAATTTTAGTTTTATTGGTAATTCCACAAATTACATTTCAAGATATGTGGTTACTAAGAGATCCTCTAAAGTTTGATGTCAAATATCAAGCAAGTGCCCAACCGTTCCTAATAACTGGAATGTTAGTTACAGCTTTAGCGATAGGACATAGTTTTTTAGTTGCTTAAGGTGCAAAAGATTAAATTCAAATCTTTTGTTTTAATAATTCCAATATTAATTTTTTCTGGAATATCTTTTTATTTTTTTAGTCTAATATTTAGTACCTTAAAATTTGACGTATCTAAAAATAAAAAGTTTCGGGAAACCAAATATTCTTATGTAATATCATCTTCTGATAATAAGATACTAAGCAAATTAAGCCGTAAATTTGAAATAGATAATAGTTATCATAAAATTCCATTTTTTCTTAAACATACTTTTATATCTTCTGAGGATAAACGATTTTATAAACATAATGGAATAGATTTAAAAAGTATTTCACGTGCACTTATTCAAAATATTAGAAGTGGTTATGTTAAAGAGGGAGGAAGTACAATTACACAACAAGTTGCTAGATTACTTTTTCTAAATAATGATTTAAGTTTTCAAAGAAAAATCAAAGAAATATTTATATCACTCATACTTGAATTTAGATATGACAAAAATCAAATTTTAAAATTATATTTAAATAATATTTATCTTGGATCAGGCGCATACGGGGTAAACGAGGCTGCCCAAGTTTATTTTGGAAAATTTATAGAAGAGTTGACATTATCAGAGATCGCATTAATTGCAGGATTAGCTCCAGCTCCATCAATTTATTCACCTTATGAAAATTTAGAACTAGCTACTAAAAATCGAAATAAAGTTCTTGAATCAATGTATGTTGATGGATATATTTCTCTTGAAAATAAGAATAAGGCTATTAAAGAAAAAATAAAATTAAATTATCAAACAGCTGATAATTTTTTAGATGATAAATTACTTATAAAATTTATTCTTCAGGAAACAGAAAAAAAAATTGGAAGTAAAAATGATTTTAAGTTTTTAAGAATTAAATCTTCTGTCAACAAAGATTGGCAAGAAAAAGCTCAAAAAACATCAAGATATGCTGGGCCTAAAGACCTTGAATTTGCTCTGTTATCTATCGAATCAAATACAGGACTAATCAGGACAATGATAACCAGCAAAAATCCTTCAATTAATGAATACAATAGAGTGATTTCATCTGTAAGACCTTTGGGTTCTACTTTTAAAATAATCCCATATGCTGCTGCATTAATAGAAGGAATAAAATTAAGCGATAAATTTGAAGACTTACCAATATGCTGGGAAAGTTATTGCCCAAAAAATTTTTCAGAAGAATATAGAGGTTCAATATCTTTGATTGAATCATTTAAAAGTTCATCAAATATCGTTCCAATATCAATAACAAAAAAAATCGGTTTGAAAAATATTATAAATTTAGCAAATTCATTTGGACTAGGTTATAAGCAAGAGTTTGAGGAATTCCCATCATTAGCTATTGGCTCCTATGGAGATAATCTTTTAAACATCACAAACGCATATTCTGCAATAAACAATAATGGTAAGATTCAAAGCCCTGAAATCATAGAAAAAATAGAATCATTTAAAAAACAACTTATTTGGGAAAATAAATCTATTTCCAAGAAAATATTAGATTTAAAAATAAACAATAAAATAAATAAACTTCTTGAAAAATCTGTAAAAGAAGGCACTTCAAAAGCAGCCTCTATAAAAGGTAAGAAAATTTATGGAAAAACAGGAACATCTGATGGAAATAAAGATCTCTGGTTTATTGGTTCCATTGATAACATTACAACAGGGATCTGGATAGGTTACGACGATAACAAGGAATCTGAATTATCTAGTGGAAATTCAGCTTATTTATGGAAGAAGTTCATATCTGAAATTTATAAAATTCCAATTAAAAATAAATTATATTTTTAAGATTTATAAGAAATTATTGCAGAATAAAATCCATCACCAGGATAATCCAAGCTAGGTAAAATTTGTTTTTGGCTAACCAATTTTAAAGTTTTGTTTTTTTCAATAAATCTTTCAATTAATAGATTATTTTCATCGGGACAAATAGTACAAGTTGAATAAACTAAAATGCCATCTTTTTTTAAAAGAGGAACAATACTCTCCAAAAGTTTTTCCTGTAATAAAGTTAAAGATTTTATTTTTTCTTTACTTAAAGACCATTTAGAATCTGGATTCCTGGAAAGAGTTCCAATGCCTGAACATGGAGCATCTAATAAAATTTTATCAAAATAAGATATAAACTTAGGATTTAATTCAATCAAACTCGTAGCATCAGCCTTAAGGGTATTAACAGATTTCAAATTTAACCTTTCTAAATTTGATTGCAATATTTTCAATCTTTTTGCTGATCTATCTACCGCAATGATTTCAGCACTATCGTTTGTTAATTCTGCTAGGTGGGTAGACTTGCTTCCTGGCGCTGCACAAGCATCTAAAATCTTTTCACCTTCTTTTGGATTTAAGAGAGGTGCTATCCACTGAGAAGATCTATCTTGAATTGTCCAAAGTCCATTACTATATCCTGGTAAATTTTTTATAGATCTTGAATTAGATTTTAAAGTAATTCCATTATGTAAATCTTTAATAATTTCAGCATCAATTTTATTTTCATAAAGTACTTTCAAAAATTCATCTAAATTAGTTTTTAATTGGTTAATTCTCAAATCAATTGATGGTTTTTTATTAAATGCCTTAATGATATTTTCACCCTCGCTATTGCCGACCCATTTATAAAGATCCTTCACAAGCCATAATGGAAATGATTCAAGATATGAAATTCTTTCTTTTCTATCAGAAGATAATTCAGGAAAAATTTTTTTTTCTAATTTTCTTGATGCATTTCTCAATATCGCATTTACAGTTCCCGCTAAACCATTTAAATCTGTTTTTTTAGCTACTTCTACAGTTGTAGAAATAGCGGCACGAAATGGAATTTTATCCATTTTCAATAGTTGATATAAACCTATATGTAGAAGCCATCTTAACTTTGGAGGCTGCTTTTTATAAGTTATTTTTGATGTATGATCCGTCCAAAGATCAAGAAATTTTCTATACCTTATGCATCCAAAAGATAATTCCGTAATAAAAGCTATATCAAGAGGATTAAATTGATAATTTTTTAAAACCTTTTCAAGAGCATGATCAGAAAAATCACCAGAACTTACTTTTAATAAAACTTCCCAAGCTGCCTTTCTTTGTAAATATCCTATGCTCAAAATATAATTTATTTTTAAAGATAACTTTAATATACAAAAAATTCAAAAATTTAAAATACTTTTTCAATTACTGAATTAAACCAAATAAAACCTAAGATAGAAATAAGTTACAAATTAAATCCTAAAAAAAAAAGACATTTAAAGAAAAGATTCTTTCCAAAAAATATTTTTTTCTCTTCTTGATACTTCATTAGTAAAATAAAAACTTAATCAAGATTTCATACGGCAACCAATATTGATGGATCCTGCATCAAGCATTCTGCCTAATTTAATTGCTATGGATTCCTCCAATCTTGTGAAATTTGATTGATGGGTAGTTATCCAATCTAATTCAGAAAAAGTAATAATACCCGTCAAATTACTTTTTAAAAAAAGTGTTCCAATTTCCATTAGATAAATCTAATTTTTTCTAAACTAACATTCGTACTTAATATTTTCTCGTAACATAATATTCTTTTAATTTTTCAGAGAAAATTGAAGGTTATCAGTCTTAATTTATTGCATATCTCTTAAAAATTTATCAGCCGTTTTTAAGTGATTATTTAATTTTTCCTCTGACATTTTATCGAGATTTCTCGTTAACATTGCAAGACGATATTGCTTTCTAAAAAAGCTTTCATTATCTTTAATAAATTTCCAAAATAAGCCATCCCATATTTCACACCATGGGCCACTTTTAAAATTAGACATTTTTTTTACATAATTAGAGCTTGATATATATGGTTTTGTTGAAAAGATACCTCCATCACTGAACTGACTCATTCCGTAAACATTTGGGACCATAACCCAATCATAGGAATCAATAAACATTTCCATAAACCATTTATAAACTTGATTGGGGTGAATTCTACATAGAAGCATGAAGTTACCAATAATCATTAACCTCTCAATATGGTGACAATAACCATATTTAATAATATTTTTTATAACAACGTCTACTGGTTCAATTCCTGTATTTCCTTGATAAAAAGATTCTGGAATTGGCTTATCTTCAAAATTCCAAAAATTACTGTTTCGCATCTTTGTTCCGTACTTTTTATAGACAAGGCAAATAAATTCTCTCCATCCAATAATTTGACGAATAAAACCCTCTAAAGAGTTAATAGGAACATTATTATTTTTTGCAAAAAGTAATGCTTTATTTACTACTACATCTGGGG
>QCRA01000016.1 GCA_003212035.1 Prochlorococcus sp. AG-459-D04 | reverse complement strand
AATAAGCTCTAGCTCCAATTATTGAAGAGATTATTAATGATGGAAGTATTTCACTAATGTACTCTGGGTTAATATTTCTTGCCTTTGCTAATTTTTTAGAGATAAATAGGCCTATTAAAACTGAAACCGAAATAAGCAGTCCGTACCATCTAATAGTTATAAAACCTAAATTTAAAAAAGTTTCTCCAGGAGATTGTATAAAAGCTTGAAATGTAAGCATCTAATGGAAAGTTTTAAATACCCTCTGCTGCTTGCACTTTTTCTACTTGTTTTTTCTTTAATACTAAAAGTATTTGTGTTAAGCCTACACCAATGAAGAATGCAATCAATCCAATTACTCTATAAGGGCTCTGAAGTACAACCTCAGCATCTAATTGCCCAAAGCCGCCAACGTTGGGATCATTAGTAAGAGGGTCACCTGCATTAATTTTGTCTTGTGCTTTTACGACAAGTTGAGGACCAACAGGCACTGATTCAGTAGTTATCTCACCGTTATCGTTTTCTACATTGACCTTATAGCTACCATCTTCAATTGTTTCTATTGAATTTATAGTTCCGGAGGTGGAAGAAGTGAAAACTACATTATTACTTTTGTCTCCAGTTGGGTATACCTGACCTCTACCTCTATTGCCTCCAATATGTAACGAGTATTTCCCATAGTGATATTCTTTATTAGTGGATGGATCAGGGGAAAGTACAGGGAAAACTATTTCTTTATTAGTATCCCCAGGTAAAGGTCCTACAATGATGATATTATCTTTCTCTTCACTGTAATTGGTGAAATACACCCCTTCTGTCTCCTCTTTGATTTCATCGGTCCATCTTTCTTGTGGAGCAAGTTTAAAGCCATCAGGCAGCATTACAACAGCACCAACTTGTAATGGAACTTCAGAACCATCGGCACCGATCTCTTTTAAGTCTTTTTTGTAGGGTATTTTGACTACAGCTTTGAAAACACTGTCTGCTCCAACAGATTGAGGAACCTCTGCAATTGTAGGCATCTGAGCTAGATGACAATTTGCACATACTATCTTTCCTGTCGCTTCTCTTGGGGATTCATAGTTTTGCTGGGCCCAAAATGGATAAGCAAAAGCGATCTTTGGATAAAATACAATGCTCGAAATGAAAAGCAGAGTACAGATAAATAAACTTGTTTTTTTCATAATTTGATTTTTAAGACCTTTCATTTTTTTATGCCCACCATGGATTTTCATTAGTTCTAAAGTCAGTTTCTGACCATTGTTTGACGAGTACAGCGTCATCTTCAATATCGACATGAGCTAGAGCTAAAGATAAAGGAGCAGGCCCTCTTACTACCTTTCCATTAGTATCGTACTGACTGCCATGACATGGACATATGAATTTATTAGCACCACTATCCCATGGGACAACGCAACCTAAATGAGTACAAATTGCATTTAAACCAAATTCTCCTATTTCCCCACCTTCATTAACTATTAAATAAGTTGGATCTCCCTTAAGACCCTGCACTAGACTTCTGTCACCTGCTTGATGGGTAGCTAACCAACCTGTCTTAGTTATTGGATTCCCTAATTCATCTTTTGCAGAAGTTCCACCTCCACCACCGCCTGCTCTTAAAGGCATGAAATAGTTCGCTACAGGGTAAAGGGCTCCTAAAGCTACACCAGTTGCAGTACCAAATGTAAGAAGATTCATAAATTGCCTTCGACCCATTGAAGGGACATCATTGGAACTTAATTGAGTCATTCGCTACTTGGTTCTGTTATTTATTAGTTATTATGTAGCAAATTGTTCAATTTCTGTTGCAAATAGATAGGACTTTTAATAATTTAAAGTAAATTTTTAGGAAGTCTTAATTAATTGTTTTTAATGAATCCATTGCTAGTAGATGAAGTTATACATTATTTGATTCATCGCTGGGGAAAAAAATATGATTTTAGACTATTTAGAAGGGGAAGATTTTTATATTTTCAAATGATGTGGGGCTTTCTTGGACAGGAATCATTCCCTTTAAGTGAGGATGAATATAAAAAATCGATAGCTGACAAAATCGAGATTTTAAATAGATGTGGATATTCAGAAGAAGTAAGGGAATGGCTAAAGAAAGTCAATGCTAAGCCAAGGTTAGGTAGAGCTGTCAGCTTGCAATTAAATCTTAATGAGAAGATGAAAGAGTTTTTGACTTAAGATTTTCTGATAAGTAAGTTAATCCAGTACCCACAAAAAATAAAAACACAATAGATATAGATAGCAATGACATAGTCAATGGGTCTGTAGAAGGGGTAATCACTGCAGATAATATTGCAGAGGAAATTACAACTATCTTCCAATTCGACATCATTTTTTCTGTTGTGATTATTCCAAGAGAACCAAGAATAAATTGTAATACTGGCAATTGAAAAGCTATTGCAGTGCTGGACATTAATAAGAGAACAAAATCAAAATATCTTTCTATAGACCAAGTTGGTTCAACAATATCAGCACCGAAACTAATGAAGAAATTTATTGCTGCAGGGACTAATATCCACCATGAAAAAATTAAACCTAAAAAAAACAGAAAACCTGAGCCAATAACTGCGGGCAAGATAAGGCTTTTTTCTTGTTTTGTTAAACCAGGAGAAATGAATAATATTATTTGATAAAAAATATAAGGCATAGAAACTATTAATCCGCTGTAACCTGCAACTTTAATAGCGACAAACAAAAACTCTCCTGGAGCAAGTTGTAGTAAATGAATATCACCAGCTGGGATTTCTAAAAAAGATATTAATGGCTTTATGATGAGAAGACTAAAAAATATTGAAATAAGTATTGAGGAAATTGAGTTTAGTATCCTTTGACGAAGCTCATCTAAGTGATCACTAAAAGTCATCGAATCTGATATTTTATTTTCACTTTGACCTGTACCTCTCATTATTATTTGATAAAGATTTTGTAAGAAAAAGGTTTAAAATTAATATTGTCAAAGTCCAATTTTTTTTTCAACAAACTTAATTATTTGCTTAATTTAGGATTAGTTGGATCTGGTAATAAGAAAGGAGGAGCATCATTTAGGGATGATTCTCCATAAGTTTCATATTCTCTATATCCACCCATTTTTCCATTAGTTTTCATTAAAGCACTTACGAAGGCAAGTAATAAGAAAACAGTAGGAGCTCCAATTATTAATGCAGCACCAAAAAGATATCCAATAATAAATTCTGGAAAACTATGATTTCCTAAAAATTCATGAGTGCCCAAAAGAAAATCAAACATTTAGATTTAAAAATTTTTTTTTATTATAAACTAAATTACTGTTTTGAGATTTTTTTTAATGTAATCTTCTCCTCTTGTAGGATTTCCCCAAATAATTTCTCCATTTTTAAAGGAAACGCAACCCGGTCCTCCTTTTTTGATTTTTTGCAAATCTTTAATCTTTACTAGATTAATTGGAACTTTAAGGTTTCTTTTTGCCTTACTAAATAAAGCAGCTAAATCTGCAGCTATTTGAAGATCTTGTTCAGATGCTACTTGAGATGAAGACTTCAAAACTACATGACTTCCTGGTGATTCCTGAGCATGAAACCATAAATCACCTTTTTTTGAGAACTTAAAGCTTATTAATTCATTTTGCCTCATATTTCGCCCTACCTGAAGCTTCAATCCTGCGGGAGTATCAACTTGAATTGGAGATGATTGTAACTCAAGTGTACTTTTGTTGTCTTCTCTTTGCCTTTTGATATTGATATTAAACTCGTTACAAATTTCTTCCATAATTTCTCCTAGTAGTTTAATTCTCATAAAAAGTTTTTCATGATTTAAAGAATTTAGATTTTCCAGAAGTGTAGTGAATTCATCTAATCTTTCTATATTTGTTTTGTAAATACTTATTCTTTCTTTTATCAATTCTCTAGATCTCTTAAGTTTTTTTGACTTTTTATATAGTTTTTGTCCTTTAATAATGTCTCTTTTTTTGATTTCATTTGAAGAAAATATATTATCAGCTTTTTCTTTATATACCTCGTAGTTTTCTGATTTTGTTAGAAGATCATATTGCATATTTAAATTCTTTTTCTCAGTATTGGTTTGTTTAAAAATTATCCCTTCAATTTTCTTTTTCAATAATTCAAGTTTTTTTTGTTTCAGATGATAATCATAATAATTCTCTAAACCGGTGCATAAATCTATTTTATTTTCGTAATTAATTTCTTGATCAAAAAACCAAACGCAATAAAAATCTTTGTTAAATATAGAAAAGTTAAAGTTATTGTTTTTAAATCTATTTATCCAAATCTTCCAATTTTTAAATATCTCCTTTAAGTCCGAATCGCTTATGAAATCGATATTTTTTCCCATTACTTCCGAATTGCCAGTTTTGCTAACAACCTCTAATTGTTTTGTGAGGATAGGGCTAACTCCTTGATAAGTATTTATTAAACAATATTTTAAAGACTCAGGTACTATTGAAATTGAGTCTTTCCACGATTGAAAAGACTCATCTTCCCTAGGTTGTTTTTTTAGATTGACTGGAGGGGGAGAATAAATTGATCCTGTTGAAATTGTTCTAAAACTAGATTGACTTGATTTAATTTGTTTACCAACCGCAATTATTTTTTGTTTTTTATCCAAATAAAAAATATTACTATGTTTTCCCATTAATTCAAAAATTAAATAATTATTAATTTCATCTCCAGGTTTTTTCGCAAAACTAAATTTAATAACTCTCTCGAAATCATCTTGATCAATCGAAATTAAAGCCATATACTTTAGTCCGTATCTTATTTGTTTAGAAAGTGTGCTTTCTCTCCCAATCTTTTCTGGCTTATTTATCTTTAGTATTCTTGGAGAATCTCCATTCCATGAAACCTCTAACCATGTTTGAGAATCAACTCCTCTGAAACATAATTGAATTGTATTAGGTTCTGGTTGCTGCGCAGTCTCAAACTTTGTAGGTAAAATGTTCTTTGTCAAATAATGCAAGACAGATCTAATAGATGTAATATCCATTATCTGTGGAACACCTTTTTGCATTATTCCTTTTAATTCACAAGATGTTTATTTTACTGTAAAAAATTTAATATGAAAAATCAAAAAAAACTTATTATCCTTACTGGACCCAGCGGGGTAGGTAAAGGAACAGTTGTAAAAGAAATATTAGGTAAAGAAAAAAATTTTTGGCTTTCAATATCTGCAACTACTAGAGAACCAAGAGAGGGAGAGAAGGACGGAGAAAATTACTACTTCTTAAATCAAGAAAAGTTTAAAGAAATGATTGAACAAAACCTGTTCCTTGAGTGGGCTCAATTCGCTGGAAACTATTATGGAACGCCTTTGTCTTCTGTTAATGAGAAAATTAAAAAGGGATTTACCGTACTACTTGAAATTGAAGTAGAGGGTGCAAGGCAAATAAAAAATAAATTTCCTAATTCACGATCAATATTTTTACTTCCTCCGGATAAAGAAGAGTTAGAGAGAAGAATAAGAAATAGAGGTACAGAAAAAGAAGAGGCAATTAAAAAAAGACTCTCAAGGGCTAATTATGAGATTTCAGTATCAAATCAATTTGATTTTGCAATAACAAATCACAATGTTGATGAAACAGCAAAAAAGATAATCAAGTTTTTATTAACTTGATTATCTTTTCTATATCAGCTCATTGGATGGAATAATAAATCTGGGAAAAACCTATTAAATTCAATAATTATTCCAGCTGTAAGGCTTAGCCAAATTGCTGCTACCACTGGGGCAGATCTGACAAATTTTGTGTTTAGAATTTTGAACATTTGTTTTACGAAAGTTTTTAAAAATGTTTAGCGAGGACCATTAAGTGTAATATTGTTATCTTTCTCTCTTAAATCTCCATTTCTACCTTGTTTATTAGCAAGAAGTGGCCATTGCGCTCCTTTTACTAGACATTTTCTGGCTAATTCTAGGTCAATAATGATTTCAAGATCTGCAGGATTCTTAGTCTTTTTTGATTCAATCAAATACTCTCTTCCTGACCAACCTATAATTCCAGCAATGTAAATGAACAATACTCCTGGAATAAGTAAGTCTCCTTCATGACCTCTATTTAAAAGGGCTCCCCATGGCTCAAGAGGAGGTCCAATTATTAAATGTGGTAGACCATCATCTCCACATGATGCTTTTCCGTATCTTTCAAATCTTGCGATGTCTTTTTGAGTAGTTGCAGAATTTGCTCTCTCAATGAATTTAGGATTTTCAGAGCATTTTGTAAGGGCTGAAGCTGTATATTCTGTGCTAGCTCTATCTGCATTTAAAGCAGGCCCATTTGCAGCTAGAGCAATTGGAGTAATTCCGAGGAACAGAAAAACTGATGTTATGATTGAAAAAAAGAATTTCATAAGTTGCAATCTTTAATTCCTTATAGTGTGTTAAGTAAGAAATTAATATTAAAATAGAGCAAGATGAATCAAAAATGCATAAAGTTTTAGCTATTGAAACAAGTTGTGATGAGACATCTGTCTCAATAGTTTCTAATATTGGCAATACCTTCAGAATACATTCAAATATAATTGCCTCTCAAATTGAAGATCATTCAAAATGGGGAGGAGTTGTACCTGAACTTGCAGCTAGAAAGCATTTAGAGTTATTACCTTTTGTTTTAGATGAGGCTTTAGAAGAATCAAAATTCAAAATCGAGGAAGTTGATTATATTGCATCGACTGTAGCTCCTGGATTAGTTGGTTGTTTACGAGTTGGCTCTATAACTGCAAGATCACTTTGCATGTTACATTCAAAACCATTTTTGGGAATTCATCATTTGGAGGGGCATTTATCTTCAATTCTATTTTCAGAAAACTATCCAAAGAAATCTTTTCTTACATTACTTGTTAGCGGCGGGCATACTGAATTGATAAAGGTTGATGATAGAAGGGGAATGCAAAGACTTGGAAAAAGTTTTGATGATGCTGCTGGAGAAGCCTTTGATAAAGTTGGCAGACTTTTAGGTCTTAGTTATCCAGGAGGACCGGCAATTGAAAAGATTGCTAAAAATGGGGATCCAATGAAATTTAATTTACCAAAATGTAGGATTTCTGATAAAAAAGGTGGATTTCTTAAATATGATTTCTCTTTTAGTGGTCTAAAAACTGCCGTATTAAGATTAGTTGAGAGAATAAATTTGGATGGAAAGTCCGTTCCAATCCCTGATATTGCTGCAAGTTTTGAGAGAGTAGTGGCAGAGGTCTTGGTAGAGAGAACAATAAAATGCGCAGAAGATCATAGCTTGGATAATGTTGTTGTGGTTGGAGGAGTGGCTGCTAACAATACATTAAGAAAAATGATGATTAGTGAAGCTAGTAAAAAATCTATTAAAGTTCATTTAGCTCCCCTTAATCTTTGTACAGATAATGCTGCAATGATTGGAGCGGCAGCGTTGTTCAGGATCAAATTTAAGGATCATTTAAGTTCCCTAAAATTAGGAGTCGCGGGAAGACTATCAATTGAACAAGCAAATACCCTTTATGAAGAAAATCCTCCTTTCTAACTTCAATGAACAAACAACCTAAAATCGAGATTAAAGAGACAAAAAACTTCGTTGATAAAAAGGAACTGAATTTGTGGAAAAGAGGTTTTACCCCTCAAGCTGAAATATGGAATGGAAGGATGGCAACTGTTGGTATAGGAATTATTTTTATAATTATTGCTTTAATAAGCCAGTTTTCTTAATAGAAAAAAAATTTATTTTCTTAAAACTAGTTTTGAAAGATTCAATAAAAATTACTTTTGTTCAACCAATGAATTAAATTAAAAAGTATTCTATTTATTGGACTTGAGATAATATTATTGATTTAATCAAAATAGTTAATAATTTTTATTATTTATAATTTTTTATGACGCCTGAAAGGCTTGGATTACTTTGGGGGATAACTGTATTTGCAGGTGCTTGCGCTCGATTATTTTCTTCTTTTACAGGATTCCCAAGTGTTGTTATTTTATTGCTTTCTGGATTATTCATTGGAAGATCAGGTTTAGGCCTCGTTGAGCCTTTAGATCTCGGGCAAGGGCTAGAAACTATTGTCGGGCTTTTGGTCTGTTTGGTTCTATTCGAAGGGGGATTAAATTTAAAACTGCCTGAGGGGAATATAAGAAATACTGTTTTGAAAATTTCATTGGTAAGACTTTTTATTTCATTATCAGCTGGAATTTTTATTGCTCATTGGCTGGCTGGCCTCTCATGGCAAGTCGCAGGAATATATAGTGCCATAGTTCTAGCTACTGGACCAACAGTTATCTCTCCATTAGTTGAACAAATAAAATTAGCTTCTCCACTCTCGGAAGTTTTAAAAGCTGAGGGTTTGTTGCTTGAACCAATTGGTGCAGTACTGGCACTACTGCTTTTAGAACTGACTTTAGGGGACCTTCGTGGAATTAACGATGTATTTATAGCATTGATGCAAAGATTAGGGGGAGGAGTCTTAATCGGATTAAGTGCAGGATGGTTACTATCAGAAATTTTAAAAAAAATAAAAAATGAAGCCTCATTTGGTATAGAGCTTCAAGTTACCCTTGGATTTATTTTTCTTGTGTATGGAATTTGTGAATATTTCTTACCAGAATCAGGCTTGCCGGCTTCAGTCGCGGCAGGTTTTATTGTAGGCAAAAGGGAAGTTATAGATAAGGAGAGATTGGATAATCTAATAGGTGAATTAGCTCAATTAGCAATAACAGTTCTTTTCCCTCTTTTGGCCGCTGACGTTTCTTGGGGTGAATTAAGTCCGCTTGGCTTGGGAGGAGTTGTTTGCGTTTTTATGTTGATGGTAATTGTTCGCCCAATCTCTATCTGGATAGCAACAATGGGGAGAGAATTGAACTTTAAAGAAAAAATATTTTTAGCTTGGTTAGCCCCAAGAGGTATTGTTACTGCAGCGGTTGCTTCTCTTTTTTCTATCAGATTAGAACAGGCTGGTATCCTGGGGGCTGGTCGTCTCCAAGGTTTAGTTTTTCTTACTATTTTGATGACAGTAGGAATCCAAGGTCTTTCAGCTAAACCTTTGGCAAACAGGCTTGAATTAGGCAAAAAAAATAATCTAGATTGATTTAAGACATCTTTCAATGCGAGATCTATCAGTTTTACTCTCTGAGAAAAGCTCCCAACTTTGAATTAAATCTGGCCCACTGAGAGATCCAAAAAAGGCAACTCTTAGTGATTTCATTAATATCGATTTTTTAACATTATGCATTTTTGAGATTTCGTTTATTATTTCTTTGGCTTTCTCTTTATCGAGTTTTATTGTATTTTGCTCAATTAAATAATTCAAGATTAGTTTTAGAGATTTTTTGCTATCTTTGTTTTCCAGAAAATCTTGACCATCTTTTTGAATTGTAGGGATTAAGAAAAATGGTTTTGATTGATCAATGGCATCTTTTAAAAGAGTCATAGAGTCTCTAAGCAAAATTGCTAATTTACAAGCCCATTCTTGAGATGGTGGCACCCAACCATTGTCATCCCAGTATTTCCTCATAATCTCACTTAACTTTATTGATTCCATTTTTTTTATATATTGAGAATTAATCCAGTTGAGTTTTTCCCAACTAAATTTAGCTCCAGCTTTATTAATGTCTGATAAGTCAAAAATTTCAGATATCTCATCAAGTGAAAGTATTTCTCTGTCTGCAGATTTTGGAGCCCAACCTAAAAAGGCCATGTAGTTCGATAAGGCCTCAGGTAAATATCCCATATTTCTAAATTCGTCGATTGAAGTAACGCAATCTCTCTTGGATAATTTTTTCCCTTCACTATTTAGTATTAGGGGTGTATGTGAAAAAGTTGGCAAATTAAAATTTAATGCTTTATAAATTAATATCTGTTTTGCGGTGTTTGAGATATGGTCTTCACCCCTTACAACATGAGTAATATTCATGCAATTATCATCAACTACCACTGCAAGATTATACAAAGGATCTCCAATCTCATATCCCTCTGACCTTCTTGATAAAACTAAATCGCCACCCAAGTCCTTCCCTTGCCATTTAATTTCGCCTCTTATTTGATCTACCCATTTAATTTCAATTTTTTCATCAATCTTAAACCTTATCACTGAAGTCTTCCCTTGTGATATGAAAGTTTCTATTTCTTCTTTTGAAAGACTTCTGTGCCTATTATCATGCTTTGGAGGTAATCCCTTCTTTTTTTGCTCTTCTCTTAGTTCAGAAATTTCATTTTCTGTTGTAAAACACCTATATGCAGCTCCACATTCCAAAAGCTTTTTGATGTAACTTTTGTGAATCGAAATTCGATCACTTTGCTTTATAGGTTCTTCATCCCATTTAAGTCCAAGCCATTTCAAACCCTCTAATATATTTTTTGTATATTCAGATTTAGAACGAAGAAAATCTGTATCTTCTATTCTGATAAGAAATTTCCCGCCTATTTTTTGTGCATACAACCAGTTGAATAATGCTGTTCGCGCTGTCCCAATATGAAATAAACCCGTTGGACTCGGTGCTAGTCTTAAACGTTTTTCCAAATTTTTTTCTAGAAAAAACGGGACCGACGGGATTCGAACCCGCAACTTCCGCCGTGACAGGGCGGTGCTCTAACCAGTTGAACTACGGTCCCAGAGTTTTGTTCTAAATTTGTTTAGAACTTCTTTCTTAAAATTATCAGATCATAATACTTAATTTATGGTGTTGTAATAAAAAAAATTTATTAATTTGAGGATTTACAGAAATAGTTAGTTTTACAAATGTCTTAGTGTAAACAACTATTTATTTTTGAGGTCTAAAACCAGCAGGTTCTATCAACCTAACTTGGTTACCTCTGGCTGTGAATTCTCTGCCTTGGTCACTTTGTACGACAACTCTCCCACCAGACTTAACTCTGATGACTCTTGCGCGAACCCATCCTAAAGCTGCTGATTCGAGGACTTTAACTACATCCCCAGGTTGAAGATCTAACTCCATCTTACGAAAAATGATTTACAAAATGTTGATCAAACGCGTCGTGGAGGACTTGAACCCCCGACATCAGGTTTTGGAGACCTGCGTTCTACCAACTGAACTAACGACGCATTTAAATAATTATAAGCGCCTTTGTGATCAATAAGTTGATTAATTTACAACTTTATCGATCAAAGCGTTGTTTTACGCGAGTAGCCTTTCCTACTCTATCTCTGAGATAGAATAACTTAGCTCTTCTTACTTTACCTCTACGTTCAACTTTTAGAGAGGCAACTTGTGGACTATGTAGCATAAATACTCTTTCTACACCTATACCCTGAAAAATTCTTCTAACTGTAATAGTTTGGTTAATACCTCCATGCCTTTTTGCTATTACAACACCTTCGTAAGGTTGGACTCTTTCTTTATTACCTTCTGTAATTTTTACTCCAACTTTAACAGTGTCCCCAACATAAATTTCAGGTAATTCTTTTTTTAATTGTTCATTCTCAAATTCCTTAATAAGATTCGTTGCTCTTACAGTTTGCTTAGTTTTAGAAACCATGTTTTTTTCTTTTTGTTCAACTGCTACATCAACTGATGCGTCAGCTTTAATACTGGTTTCTAATTCCTTCTCTTGTTTCTCTTTGGCCATTTTTGTCCTTTTAAAACTACAAGTTCTATATTTTAACCTTTTGACTCGCCTTTAGTAACCTTTTTAGTAAAGGAAATTGTTTTTGAAAACATTTGGAATCCAGTAATGAGCATCCATAAAACTCCAAGAGAATTAAATATTACGTATATAAGTTCTCCATTATCTCCAAGCCATTCGCCCTCATGGAGAGACATTAACCAATGAACTTGTTCTCTAGAGTAACCTAATAAATCTTTTGAAACCCTGTAAAGAACACCTGTAATTGAAGATAAAAATAATGGAAGAAAAACCCAGGGCGCCAAAGCCTTATGAAATTGCCTAGAATTGAATAAAGTTTTCATTTTTGTTTCTTTCCCATTGTTATTGATAGATTTAAGATAGCCAAGACCATAATGGCTATTTTGAAGATATTTACCTACTACTATTATTTATTCCAATGAGACATTTTGCAGATCTTTTGTTAAATAAAAATAATTCTAAGGTTAATGATCAAGTTCCTTTCATTCAAAGGAGAAGAGGAATTGAAATAAAGTCTTCGCGTGAAATAAATTTGATGAAAAAATCAAGTAGGATTGTGGCCACTGTTTTGAGGGAAATTAATGATTTAATTAAACCTGGAATGAGCACAAAAGATTTAGATGATTTCGCAGAAAAGAGGATAAGAAGTTTTGGGGCTGTGCCAAGTTTTAAAGGCTACCATGGATTTCCCTCAAGTATTTGTTCTAGTATTAATAATGAGGTTGTTCATGGAATACCAAATAAAAACAAAATAATTAAAAATGGTGACTTAGTAAAAATTGATACAGGAGCGTATTTAGACGGGTTCCATGGGGATAGTTGTATATCAATTTGTGTGGGAGAAGTTAGTTCAAAGGCTCAAAATCTTTGTGATGTGGCTTATAAAGCATTGTATGCGGGCCTTTCAAAAATCAAAGCAGGGAATACACTTCTTGATGTGGCTGGGGAAATCGAAGATATTGTTTTAAAAAATGGCTTTAGTGTAGTAGAAGACTATACAGGTCATGGGGTTGGAAGGAATCTTCATGAAGAACCATCAGTATTTAATTTCCGGACCAAAGAATTGCCCAACGTTGTTCTTCGTGAAGGAATGACATTAGCCGTCGAACCTATTGTTAATGAAGGGACTAAATTTTGCAAAACATTAAATGATAGGTGGACCGTAATAACAAAAGATGGAAAATTGTCGGCCCAATGGGAGCATACAATAGTCGTTTTAAAAGATGGTATTGAAATATTGACAGATAGAGATTTCTAGATACTAAGATTTGTATTTATAGATAATTAGGCAATACAAAAAATTTAAAAATTCTTTCAATGGGAAGAGTAGATAGGTTAAAGGGTTTGGACTAATTATTATTAAATAATTTCTTGAATTGGCTAAATCATAAATTTTTTTAGAAACAAATTTGGGACTCATTATTCCGATAGGATTTAACTCTGATTTAAAAGGCCCTAAGATGATTTTTTTAATAATTAATTTTTTCTTTGTATTTTTGTCCAGAAGATTTTTTTTGAAAGAAACTAATTGACCAATAAGGGATTTACTAATCTCATATGACGGATTTAGGGCTGGTAATATTTCTGCTTCAGATGTGTTTATCCAAATCTCCTTTTTGATTAGTGAATCATTGGTTAGAGCAATTTCTTCAAATAAATTTAAAAATTTGAATTTGCTTAATGCATTTATTTCTATTGAGTTTTCATAATTGGAATTTTCTCTACTCAAATCATAAATACCATGGTTCAAAATTAATATATCTATCTTTTCTAATTGTTTTTTTAATGACAACTCCTTCCCACATTCCCATTTGATCCATTCATTTGGAGATTCAAGATTTATTTCATAGATAGTTTCACTATGAGTAAATCCAATCACTTTATATCCTTTTTGACGAAACAACTTTGTTAATTCTTTCCCTAGCGCACCTGAGGCTCCTGTAATACCTATAGTTTTTTCTTTTTTGGTTGATTTTATCATTTTGCTTGATTTTTATGAGATAACAAATAATTAAAATAAATTTACCAAAAAAAAAAAAAATTTTTTTATTTGATTAAAACTCATAAATAAATATTTGTTTAGTTCTAAAAAAATATTATCTTAAACCTATTGATAAAATTTTACTTATTATGAGCGATATATTATTAATTGGTTCATGTGAGCCATTTAGTGGTAAGTCTGCAATGGTTTTAGGTATAGCAAAAAGACTTTTACAGCAGAAAAAAAAAGTACGCATAGGAAAACCGCTAGCAACATGTATTGAACTTACTAATCTTCCGTCAATTTCTTATGAAGGGTTAATAGATGATGATGTTAAGTTTATTGGATCTACCTTAAATATAGAAGAGGAGAATTTAATTTCATCAGTGGGATTATTGGATAATATATCAGCTGAAAAAAGAATCTTTAATAAAGACTTACTCCCAGGAAAAGGTTTTGATCAGATTGGAGGATTGGTTAATGATGATTTTGAAGGTCTGAACATTTTAGAGGCGGCTGGAAGTCTTCATGAAGGTATGATTTATGGCTTAAGTCTCCCACAACTAGCTAAGGATTTAGATGCAAAAGTTTTAATTGTGAATTTATGGGAAGATTGTAAAAGTGTGGATGCATTACTTGATGCGAAAAAACAATTAGGTGAGAAATTGGCTGGTGTTGTATTGAACGGAGTTTTGCCGCAAGAAGTGGAAAAAGTTAAAAATGAAATAGTACCTTCTCTTAAAGATCTGGATATTGAAGTGTTTGGGGTGATGCCTAAATCACCACTTCTTAGAAGTGTCACCGTCGGTGAACTTATAAGAAGGCTAGATGCTCAAGTAATTTGTTGCCCTGAAAAAGATCAATTACTCGTTGAAACATTAAGTATTGGTGCAATGGGGGTAAATTCCGCAATGGAATTTTTCAGAAGAAGACGAAATATGGCTGTAGTAACTGGAGCTGATAGAACTGATATTCAACTAGCTGCTTTGGAGGCTTCGACGCAATGTTTAATTTTAACTGGTTTAGGAGACCCCTTGTCGCAATTAATTCATAGAGCGGAAGAATTGGAGGTACCAATTTTAAAAGTAGAATTAGATACTCTTTCCTCTGTAGAAATTATTGAACAAGCTTTTGGGCATGTCAGAATACATGAATCAATTAAAGCTTCTTATGCTATTCAATTAGTTCAGGAGCATGTAAATCTAAAAAGAATTTTCGAAAAGATAGATTTTCCCTGCAATTTTTCAGATAAATGCTAATTTCAAATATAGAAACTTTTTTATTTTGAGTCGCTCATTAGATCTACCAACAACTGAAGGTGTTGATGCCTTAGCTCAAGAACTTGCAAAACTCCAAGATAATGGGAAAAGGAGAATTGCTTTTTTGGGTAGTAGACATGTACCGGTTGTCGATATCCACTTAATTGAGTTGATAGCAAGGTCTCTAGCAGAGGAAGGACATAATATCCTTACTTCTGGATCTCAAGGTGTAAATGCAGCTGTTATAAGAGCTGTCTTGGATATTAATCCATCCCTATTAACTGTTTTATTACCTCAAAGTCTTGATAGACAAATACCTGAAATAAAGGATCAACTTCAGAGGGTTATGCATTTGGTTGAAAAAAGTGAAAATGATGAATTACCTTTGCCACTTGCAAGCAGTCTTTGTAATCAAGAAATTATTACTAGGTGCGATCAATTAATATGCTTTGCCTTTCACGATAGTGAAACTTTGCTAAATAGTTGTAGATGCGCAGAAGAAATGGGTAAGTTGGTAAGTTTGTTATTTTTTGATTAAATTAATCTATTTTCCCTTATTAAAAGATGATTTATGCTAATAATATTTAGCGTTAATAATTTACTATGGCAGAAAGTTTTTCATTTGATGTGGTTTCTGATTTTGATAGGCAGGAATTAGTCAACACATTGGATCAAGTTAAAAGGGAAATTTCTCAGCGTTACGATTTAAAGGGCACAGACACTTCAGTTGATTTAGATAAAGAAAATATTTTTATTATCACCAATAGTGAGCTAACTTTAAATGCTGTCAATGATATTATTAGACAAAAGGCAATAAAAAGAAGCTTATCTTTAAAAATATTTGACTACGGTGAAATTGAAATCGTTAGTGGTAATAGAATAAAACAAACAATTTTATTAAAACAAGGAATTAAACAAGAAATCGCAAAAAAAATCAGCAAAAATATTAGAGATCAAATAAAAAAAATTAATGTCAGCATCAATGGTGAAACACTCAGAGTTGCGAGTAAGAGCAAAAATGATCTTCAATTAGCAATTAAGCTTGTTGGCGAGTTGGAAGAGTCTTTGAACATTCCTCTAAAAGCTAATAACTTTAGATAAGATCTTTAATAATATTATTTTTAAAATATGACAGATTACTCAGAATCTCTTATTAAATCCTTGATTAAGAAAGTAAAAGAGTATCCTCGTTTTTCAAAAGATGAAATAGAGAAATTTTGTTGGATGGCTGTACATGAGCATAAAAATGGTGTTTTACCCTCTGAATATGACATTAGGGAGATAGATGAGGACCTTTATTTAGAACTTTTGCAAAAATTTAAATCAAGTATCTAATTAACAATATCTATAATTTAAATCTATAATTATTAAAAAAATATATTAATTAAATGCCTTATTAATGCACTAATTAATCTATTTAAATATGATTAATAAAAAGAAAAAATTTAATGTCAACATCCTTTAAAAATGTCACGCCAACAGGCCCTGGTGGGACAGCAACATTATTGATTGTATTATCCTTTACTGGATTTCTTTTACTCACCCAATCTTTATTTGTTGTGCCTTCTGGACAAGTTGCAGTTGTTACAACACTAGGTAAAGTAAGTGGCCCCTCTAGAAGAGCTGGTTTAAATTTCAAAATTCCATTCGTTCAGTCTGTATTTCCATTTGATATCAAAACTCAAGTTCAACCCGAAAAATTTGAAACTTTAACTAAAGATCTTCAAGTTATTAGGGCTACAGCTACTGTTAAGTATTCAGTAAAACCTAATGAAGCAGGAAGGATCTTTGCGACAATTGCAAGCAGAAATAGCGATGTTTATCAAAAAATTGTTCAGCCATCTTTACTAAAAGCTCTCAAATCAGTTTTTTCTCAATATGAGCTAGAAACAATTGCTACCGAATTTGCAGTAATTTCTGAAAAAGTAGGTGACACAGTTGCACAAGAACTAAATTCATTCGATTATGTAGATGTAAAAAGTTTAGACCTTACTGGATTAGAGATTGCTGAGGAATATAGAGCTGCGATTGAACAAAAGCAAATAGCTGGTCAGCAATTACTAAGAGCAAAGACAGAAGTTGAAATTGCTGAACAAGAGGCACTTAGATACGAGACATTAAATAGAAGCCTTGACGATCAGGTACTTTTCAAATTATTTCTCGACAAATGGGATGGAAGTACACAAGTTGTTCCTGGACTTCCAGGGTCAGAAGGTGGTAGTCCTCCAGTAATAGTTGGTGGTAGAAGATAATTAATTAAAAATAATCTTTCAAAGGTTTAATCATTTACTTATTTTTTTATAGCATTAAAAGATTCGTCAAAAGCCTGGATTGTTTTATCAATTTCCTCTTCGCTATGAGCTAGTGATGTGAAACCAGCTTCAAAAGGACTTGGCGCTAAGTAAATTCCTCGTTGAAGCATTTCTCTATGTAACTTACCAAAAAGTTCGGAATCGTTAGTTTTGGCTTCATCAAAGTTTCTTACTGGACCTTCACACAAGAAAAATCCAAACATAGCACTTACACTCCCACCGTTAATAGCTATACCGTTATTTTCTGCAGACTGAATTATTCCTTCAATTAATTTAGAAGTTGTTGAATCAAGCTTATCATATGTACCTTCTTGTCTGAGCAGTTCAAGAGTTTTGATTCCTGCAGTCATTGCAAGTGGATTGCCGCTCAAGGTACCTGCTTGGTAAACCGGTCCTGAAGGGGCTACCATTGACATTATTTCTTTCTTGCCTCCATAAGCTCCAACAGGCAGGCCTCCACCAATTACTTTCCCCAGGGTTGTTAAATCAGGAGTAACTCCAAACTTTTCTTGAGCGCCTCCATAACTTATTCTGAATCCAGTCATAACCTCGTCAAAAACTAATAAGGATCCATTCTCAGTTGTTAATTCTCTTAATCCTTCCAAGAATCCAGGTTCTGGAGTGATAAATCCAGCATTACCAACAATAGGTTCAAGTATAACTCCCGAAATGGCATCAGGATTTTCAGAAAATAATTTTTTGACAGCTTCAAGATCGTTGTAGGGAGCAGTTAGTGTGTTGGAAGTTGTTGTCCGTGGAACACCTGGAGAATCTGGTAAACCTAAAGTGGCTACACCCGATCCTGCTTTTACTAAAAACATATCTGCGTGACCATGATAGCAACCGTCAAATTTAATAACTTTATCTCTGCCAGTAAATGCTCTCATAAGTCTCAAAACAGCCATGCAAGCTTCAGTTCCACTATTAACAAACCTAACCATTTCTACAGATGGGACTGCATCTATTACCATTTCAGCAAGTTTGTTTTCTAGAACGCACGGAGCACCAAAGCTCGTGCCATTCTCGATTGCTTCCTGTAATGCTGATGTAACTTCAGGATGAGCATGTCCACATATAGCTGGTCCCCAGCTTCCTATGTAGTCGATATATCTATTTCCATCAATATCCCAAGCAAAGGGACCTTTGACTCTATCAAAAACAATTGGTTGGCCTCCTACAGACTTAAAAGCTCTTACTGGGGAGCTAACTCCACCTGGCATTAGTTGTTGGGCGGCAGAGAAAATTTCTTCTGATTTGGTGTAATTTAATATGTCAGTCACAATTTAGCTAAATGATGTTTTGAAAAGAATCTTGTCATGTTCTAAATTAGAAATAAGTAAAAATTTTGTCAATCAGATAAAAATTCTACATTATGATATTTTTATTGCGATAGTTTGGATTGTTAATTATTAATTATAAATAAATTATAATAAATAATAATACTGCTTAAGATAACTCTTTATTAATAAGCGTTTTCAAGCATTAAACAAATTCAATTCAATTTATTTATATTTCGAAGAAATTATCCTCCTCCTCCAAAAAATCTACATTTATATCGTTTAAGTTAATATCTATCATTACTGGGGCATGATCACTTGGACGTGAATTGCCTCTAGGTGAGCCGTCTATGACACAACTTTTAAGTTTTGATGAAAGTTCTTTGCTGATATATATATGGTCTATTCTCCAACCTTTATTTAATTCAAATGCATTATTACGGTAATCCCACCAACTCCAATGGCCAGTATTTTGTTCAAAAATCCTGAAAGAATCAATTAATCTATTTTTCAGGACATTATTTAGTGCATTTCTCTCTATGTCAGATGCCATTATTCCTCCTTCATATTTCTTTGGATCATGAATATCCAAGTTAGATGGAGCAACATTAAAATCTCCCATAAGACAAATTAATTCTCCTTTTTTTTCTTGCTCATCTAAAAATGAAGCTAAACAATTTAACCAATTAATTTTGTATTCGAACTTACTAGATTCTAGGGAAGATCCGTTTGGCACATAGACATTTATGATTTTAATACCATTAATCTCAGCAGAAATTAATCTTTTTTGATCAAGGAAAATTTCAATATTTTGATTATTGTCTGTAAGACCATAGAAACCTTTTTTAACATTTTCAAGCTTTTTTTTAGAAACTATAGCCACACCATTGTATGATTTTTGCCCATAAACTTCTACCGAGTATCCTAATTTTTTAAAAGGTTCAATAGGGAAATTATCATCCATCACTTTTGTTTCCTGCAAACATAAAATATCTGGATTGACTTCATTAATCCAGTCTATTATTTGTGAAAGTCTCGTTCTTATTGAGTTAACATTCCAAGTTGCTATTAACAAATTTCTATCAAATTATGTAAGATTAAGCTAGCAATAAATCTTGGCTTTAAAGAATTTTGAAATTAAATAAAATGAAAAATTATTTTTGTAAAAGACCACCTAAATCAGTAACTTTTACATTTTTTTTTATTTTGTTAATTTCCTTAAAAGTTGATTATATATTTGGTGAATATTTATTTGAGGAATTAGAAATCGATACCTCAACTAAAACAGAAGAGGATAGTTCAGTTCTTCCAACTAATCCTTTTGAACTTGTGGAAATGATTCGGCGACAAAATAGTATGAATGATGCAACTAATCCTTCAGATGCTATTGACGATGCGCTAAAGTCTTTTAATAATTTGGAGAAAAAATAATAAATTTAATGCGATAAATTGTTATTTTCAAATTTTTAATATGTTAAAAAACCCTATCCCAGAAGTTACTAATCAATTGCAGCATAGAGCAATCGGTATTATTAATGGTAAATTTACTCCCCACGGTAGTGAGCAATTAAATAGAGGCTTTTTAATTGACAATAATGGCGAAAAAATTGAAACAGTAGTACTAGGTAAAGCATTATCACTTTTAAAAAAGCATATTGATTTAAAGAAAAGTTATTATTGGATCGTTTATCCAAAGAATAAAAATACTCAAAACTTGCATTTACAGGTTGTAGGTATTTGGGATCCTTATCAACTAAATGATTTCCCAAATGATTCTTCAAAAACTAACATCTCTAAATTACTAGAAGAATTAGGTCTAAAAGATAATTATTTTTCTGTTAGAGGAGAATTAGTTTTTGTTAATACTCAGAAGAAAGAGATTGTGGTAAAGATTTGTTCTGCTGTAAAGTCAAAAAATTTAAAAAATAAAAATTTTAAATTAGTCATAAAAGGAGAGATTTCTCTTGAACTTCTTCATAGTTTTGTAAGTTTAGATATCAACAGGGATGGCAATTCTTTGAAATTGATAAAGTACCAAGTGATTGAAAAAAATCTTTCTGAAAACAATTAGGATGAGAGGTTGACTTTACAGAAATTTTACCAATCAAGAAATCTATGATTTATGGAAGATGTTTTAATTGAATGTTCTCCTGGTATTTCTGGAGATATGTTGTTAGGAGCTTTTTACGATTTAGGGGTGCCTAAAAAAGTTATTGAAAAACCACTTATTGATCTTGGATTAAAGGATTTATATCAACTAGAGTTTAAAGAATCAAAAAGTTGTTCAATCCGTGGGATCAAGGTAAATGTTAGAAATATTGATTGTAGTCCTATCAAAAGAACTTGGAGAAGTATTAAGGAACTTATTTTAAATGGCCAGTTAGAAGATAAATTAAAAAAAATAATTTATGAAGTATTTGAATCTTTAGCAATTGCGGAAGGAAAAGTTCATGGAATCAAATCAGAGGATGTTCATTTTCATGAAATTGGAGCTATAGACTCATTGGTGGATATAATTGGAGTATGTGCTGCATTGAATTACATAAATCCTAAGGAGGTTTATTGTAATGAACCAATCCTGGGGAAAGGCTTTGTTCAAACTGAACATGGAAAATTATCTGTACCAACTCCCGCTGTAATAGAGCTAATAAGAAAAAATAATATTAAGGTTTTATCAAATCGTGACTCAATAGAGGGTGAACTCTCAACGCCAACTGGAATTGCTTTACTTGCTAATTTAGTCGACTATTTACATCCCCCTTCAAAATACTCTATAAACTCTTATGGAGTAGGTATTGGCAGTCTAAAATTTCCATTCCCTAATTTGGTAAGAGTTTATAAAATTACTTCATTTGAGAATCCTTCTATTAATAAACAAATTAATCCAAAGTGTGAAGAGATATCTGTTCAAGAAGCATGGATTGATGACCAAACACCGGAAGATATATCTAATTTTGTGGAGAAACTGAGAATTGAGGGAGCTTACGATGTTTCTTATCAAGCTATCAATATGAAAAAAAATAGAATTGGATTTGCTATTCAAGTAATCTTACCGATAGAGAAAAAAGAATTTTTTAGGCGATTATGGTTTGACTATTCCAATACTATTGGGGTTCGCGAAAGGACCCAATCTAGGTGGATATTACTTAGAAGGAGAGGAGAATGCTCAACGAGTTTTGGAAATATAAAAGTTAAACAAACTTTAAAACCAGATGGATCAATAAGCATGAAACCAGAAAGTGATGAGGTTTTGAGATTAAAATTAAAGCACAAAATATCAACTTTCGAAATAAGAAAAATAATTAAAGAGTCAAGTAAAAATTTTAAAGCATTTGAAAACTGGAAATGAGATTTAACATTGGTAATCAACCATATTTGAAAATCTTTAAAAAAATCAATTTTGGAGTTTTGAAGAGTATTTTCTTTATTTCAAGCTTGTCATATTTTTGTATCTATTTTTTTGATAATATTGATCAAATTTCTTTTGATATCGATTTAGAAAGAAATGGAATTAATTTATCTTTATCATTTTTATTTTGTGTTTTAAGTATTTACTTGAACGCCTATGCATGGAAATATATTGTTAAATGGTTCGGGAAAGATTTTAGAAGTAATTATCTAGTATCCTTTTATGTTTTAACTAATATTCTTAAATATGTGCCAGGAGGGATATGGCATTTTGTTGAAAGATTTAATTTTATAAAAAAAATAAGTAATCCTCAGATTGCTTTGTATTCGACACTCATAGAACCTTATTTTATGTTGAGTGGATCTTTTCTCTTGGCATCCCTGGGATTAATTTTTTCACCATTTTATTTTTTTTTAATTTTTCCATTAATTTTCTTAAATAGAAAATTTATTTTTCTGATATTAAAAATATTAGGGTCTCTTAAGGGAAAAGTATTTGAGGTATTAAGACTTCCAAATTCAAAGGACAAATTTGAAAAGAGAATAAATATAATTTCTTTTTTCCCTATTAAAGCTTTATTGCTTGAAATCGGTTTTGTTTTAACTAAATTTATTGGGTTTTATATTTGCTTAAATACCTTTTATGAAAGTAATACTCTCAACATCATATTTTTATTAGTAATCTTTTCTTTGTCATGGTCTTTAGGCTTGGTAGTCCCAGCAGCTCCAGGAGGAGTTGGAGTTTTTGAGGCTTGCCTTCTTTTATTCGTTGGCAAAATTATCCCACAAAATATAATTTTTATTAGCTTAGTTTATTTTAGGATTATATCTACCTCTGCAGATTTGTTGTTAAGCTTCCCTTTCTTAATAAGAAAACTGTCGAAAAAATTTTAGTTTTTTTTCTCTAAACTTGGTATCAATGTAATTGACGCAATAAGGCCTAAAGTCATAATAAGAATGGCCGGTAATATTGCCTCTATCATTCTTTCATCTCCAGCATATTGATATATTCTTACAGATAATGTATCGAAATCGAATGGCCTTAAAATAAAAGTAATGGGTAATTCTTTTATCGTGTCTACAAAAACTAAAAGTGATCCTACGAATATCGGCCCCTGAAGAAGAGGTAAATGAATTCTTTTGATGATTACCAGCCAATTCTCTCCTAGTCCAAGTGCTGCTTCATCAAGACTAGGAGAAATTCTCTCAAGACTTGAATCAATAGAACCCTTAGAAATAGTTAGAAATCGAACAAGATAACCCCAAATTAGTAAGCAAATAGCGATCAAATTGAATTTTGCGGAAGAAATGCTTATTAAAGATAAAGCTAATACAGTGCCTGGGATTGCGTAACCTATCCCCGCAAGATTTGTTATTACTCCTAGCAAAAAGTTTTTATTTGGGCGTCTCGCTAAAGAAATTATTAAGGAGAATAGCATCGCAACTAATGCAGTTAAAAGTCCTAGACTAATGGTTCTTAATGCTAAAGTCAGTAATTCTATAGATAACCCTTTTTGAATCTGATCGATATTTAGTAGAACCCAAAAACACGGAATACCAAAAGAGAAAATTGGAGGCAATAAAGATGCTGTTATTGCCAAAAATGCTCTAGTTTTTTTCAATTTCCATCCTTGAGAATCTCGTGATGCAGGATTTTCACTCCACCTCTTTGATGTTCTTCTCGAAAATTTTTCAAAAATAATTAAAGTGAAAATTATTAACAAGGCCACCAACGATAATCCAACTGCACTTTTTGGATTCCCCTCAATTATCCAATTTTCGGCTATACCTGTAGAAATACTTGGAATATTCAATAATGCGAATGTCCCTAACTCATTCATTACTTCCATACACATTAAACTTATTCCTGTTATTAGTGCTGGTAATGCCATTGGCAAAGCTATTTTAAAGAAGCTCCGCCATGGTCCAATACCTAGCCCTCTACTAGCATTGATTTGATTAACTCCAAATTTATTAAAACTTTCGTTAGCAAGAATGAATACATATGGATAAGTAGAAATTGAAAGTATTAAAACCCCCCACCATAAACCAGTCACTTGATATCCAAAAATACTGCCTAAATCCTGCAATACGGCTGTTATTAGATATGCTGGGGCAGCTAGTGGAACTAACTGACAAATACGGAGAATTTTTCTGAACTTGAAATCACAATTTGAAAGTAACCATCCATTTAAGGTCCCTAAGCCTCCTCCAAATAAACTTGTCAGCGCTAAGATTTTTAGGGTACCTAATACCTCTTCTCCTCCTGCAATACCTAATGAAAAATTCCCACTAATAATGTAATCAATTCCCTCTAGAAGAAAATTGAAAATTGGAATTATTACTAAGATTGAAACAATAAACGAGGTGAAATATAGAAGTTTTAATTCTGTAACTGTTTTTTTTATTTCTCTAATAAATATTTTCAAAAATTGATAAATCCTAATATGCAATCTAATCTGAATTAAATCTACATGATGAAAGTTGATTTTTAATAGTTTGATGATCTAAGTTTTTCCCAATTAATACTATCTTGTTAGATTTTTCTTTTGTCCATTCCTCATCATCTAGAGAAAAACGCTTCCCAGATAGGTGGAAAATGTGTTTTCTTTCACTTTCCATAAACCATAATATTCCTTTTGCTCTAAATACATTGCTTGAGATTTGATTATCTAAAAAATATTGAAACTTCCTTAAGGAAAATGGTTCAAATGACTCATAAGAAACTGAGGTAAACCCCTCGATATTATTGATTAAATCGTGAGAATGGGAAGAGTGA
>QCRA01000015.1 GCA_003212035.1 Prochlorococcus sp. AG-459-D04 | reverse complement strand
AGCACGTTGCATTAGTTAAACAAAAATCATCGAAATTGAGTGAACCTGTACTAGTAAGAATGCATTCAGAGTGTTTAACTGGTGATGCTTTTGGATCATTACGTTGTGATTGTAGACCCCAGTTAGAGGCTGCTTTATCAAGAATAGAAAAGGAGGAAGAAGGAGTTGTTGTTTACTTGAGACAAGAAGGCAGAGGTATTGGTCTAATAAATAAATTAAAAGCTTATAGTTTACAAGATGGTGGATTAGACACTGTAGAAGCTAATGAAAAATTAGGTTTTCCAGCTGACCTCAGGAATTATGGAGTTGGAGCACAAATTTTAACTGATTTAGGTATAAAAAAATTAAAATTACTAACCAACAATCCTAGAAAGATTGCTGGACTAGGTGGTTATGGAATAGAAGTTATTGAGAGAGTTCCATTAGTCATTTGTCCAAACGATAATAATGCAGAATATTTGAGTGTTAAAAAAACAAAGCTAGGCCACATGATTGATGATGATAATTCCAGTAATATTGATCCATTTATATCTATTTTTCTTGACGGAAAGTATAAATCTATTGATTTAGTTCCAATAAAAAATAAAGTTATTAAATTCTGTAGTGAACAAAACATTAATATTAAACTTGAAAGTAGTCCAAGATTATTGGCGTTTTGGAACCGACCAAAATTAGTATGGAGAATTTTACATGATCAGAATAGAACCAATTCCAACATTAATGATGAGGAAATAAAGAATATAGAATTATTTATTCAGTTTTTATCAAAATATGAAAATAGTCCAAAGATTGGAATTATTGTTTCTAGAAACATTGAACAAGCATTACACCCAAAAAGTAGCATCAAACTAATCAATACAAAATTCACTATTAATAACGAAATCTTATATTCTTCTACAAGAAAATTTAATCTAGATAAAGAGACATTCAGTATTGTTTTTGAAGGCTAAAATACTATTTTAAAGTTGCTTTTATAATTTTTGATCCATTAGTGAGTTTTAATACTACATCCATATCATCTGTCTTACCAAAAACAGTATGAACTCCATCGAGATGAGGCTGTGGTTCATAAACTATAAAGAACTGACTACCACCTGTATCCTTTCCTGCATGAGCCATTGAAAGTGAACCTTTTAGATGTTTATTTGAATTGATTTCACATTTAATACTATATCCAGGTCCTCCAGTTCCAGGCATACCAGATGCTCCATCAAGAGTATTTGGACATCCGCCCTGAGCCATAAATCCAGGAATAACTCTGTGAAATGCTAGACCATCATAAAAACCATCACTAATCAACTTAGTGAAGTTTTTAACTGTATTAGGTGCGTCGTCAGAGAAAAATTCAATATTTATGCTTCCAACCTCTGTCTCAAATAATGCAGTTGTCATGTTTTATTTGTTTAATAATTCATTGATATTTTAATAGCTAAAGCAACTTTTCAAGGTTTTCCTTAATGGTATTTATATCAATGTTATCTTTTTTATTATTTTTGTCTTCCTCCCAATTTTCAACTTCTAGGTTTTTCTGAGGTGGTGAAATTAATAACCTATCTTCTGCGGTTTTAGGTACAAAATTCTTTTGTACTAATTTATATTCATAATCTAATTTAATACAGAAATCTTTTATTTCCTCTATGTTGATCATTTCAACTGTTGGCAAAGGAAAATCTTGAGCTTCTAGTAGACCACAATATCTTGTTGCATCATCCTTATCTTCAAACATGAGAACAATTGTTCTCCCCTTAAGTTCGATTGAATGAATTCCTTCCTTATCTGTTCCTGAATTATATAAAAGAACAAATATGTCCATAAGTATTGATTTTACTAGTTATATAATATTTGATTAAGAATCAGAAAGTGATAATTCTTGTAATCTTGTATATAAAGCAATTTCTTCATCATTAATGTCAGCAGGTATGACTACCATGATTTCAACATATTGATCACCTACATTATCTTCAAAAGTTAAACCCCTACCTTTCAAACGTAACATTCTGCCCGTAGATGATTTTGGTGGTACTTGAAGTGTAACATTTCCATCAAGAGTAGGTACCTCTACTGCACAACCAAGAAGAGCATCATGAGGAAATAACTCTAATTTATATAGAACTCTTAAACCATCAATTCTTAGACCACTTTCCGTTTGAACTTTTAACTGTAGATAATGATCTTTACCTCCTCTTGCAATATTTTCAAGTCTTAATCTCCAGCCATCTCCGGCGAAAGGTGGCGTATCAACTTCTACTACAGTTTCATCTTCAAGCTCAATTAAAATTGAAGCTCCATTTAAAGCCTCATCAGTAGTTAATTCAATAACTGTTTCAATATCTTGGTGGAGTTTAACTAGAGGCGGCTCTTCTGGAGAGGTTGTAGGGTATTGAATATTCTTAAATTCATCATTATTTGTATTTATCGATTCATCCTCAAATGGTTCATCATCATATTCCTCATAATTCTTTGGTGAGTATTCATATCCAAATAATGAATCAAGATAATCTTGAAAATCAGGAAAGCCTGTCTTGAAATTATTATTTTCGAAATCATCCTTGATGTTTTCATCTGAACTATTTTTTCTTTTATTAGGGTTACGAAGATATTCGTATGCCTCGTTAATTAATTTAAATCTTTCTTCTGCATTAAGATCATTTTTATTTAAATCTGGATGCCATTTTCTTGCTTCTCTTCGAAAGGCCTTTTTAAGTTCTTTATCATCAAAATCAGGGGATAAACCCAAAATCGACAAATAGTCTTTTTTAGAGGAAGTAGTCATTGTCCCATGGATCATCGTCCCTAGAATTACCATACCTCGAATTTCTATAATTTCTATTCATTTGATTATCCCAAGGATCATCATCCCAATAATCATCTGAAAAAAGTTCATCCTTTAATGATCCAAATGTATTTTTAATTCCCTGTAGGGGGTTATTATCAGTTTTCTTTTCTGCCGCAAATTTTCTATTTAAACCGAATAATGCTTCTTGTAGGGCACTTACTGAAATTTCTAATTCTTGAGGATCATCGTCATCTATATACTCTTCAACATCTTGAATTGCTAATTCAACAGCTCGTTGTTGCCTTTCGGCACCATAAGGACCAAATTCTAATGAAGCATCTCTAAGTCTTCTCTCAGCTTGAGCAATAAGAGTTAAAGCACTATTTTTTCTATCAATTACAGATCTTCTTTTCCTATCTTCATTAGCTTTTGCTTTGGCTTCTTCAATTATCGAATTTATTTCTTGTTCATTTAAATTAGAACCTCCAGAGATTGTAACTGTTTGCTTTCTTCCAGTTGTTCTATCAGTTGCACTTACCTCTAAAAGTCCATTAGCATCAATATCAAAAGCTACCTGGACTTGAGGTATCCCTCTTGGAGCTGGAGGTATTCCTGATAGTCTAAATTTACCAAGTGATTTATTTTCAGAGGCTAAAGGCCTTTCTCCCTGCCGTACTTGAACAACAACTGATGATTGATTAGCTTCGGAAGTACTAAAAACATCAGATTGCCGTACTGGAATTGGAGTATTGCGAGGAATGAGCACCTTCATAAGACCGCCTATAGTTTCTAAACCTAAAGATAAGGGAGTGACGTCATTTAATAGTAAATCTTGTAAATCACCACTAATAATTCCAGATTGTATGGCAGCTCCAACTGCAACAACTTCATCAGGATTAACAGATTGACAAGGATCATTAGGGACTAAAGTCTTTACTAATTGTTGAACCATTGGGATTCTTGTGCTGCCACCCACAAGAACTACCTCATCAATATCTTCTGCGTTCCATCCAGAATCATCTAAAGCTATTTGCACAGGCTCTAATAATCTATCTAGTAAATCTTGTGATAATGATTCAAATATTTTTCTATCAAAGGTTTCTTCAATATGTAGAGGCCCATCTTTATTTGTTGTTATAAAAGGTAAAGATATTTTTGTTTTTTGCAAACCTGACAATTCACATTTAGCTTTTTCAGCAGCCTCAGTTAATCTCTGTAAAGCTTGTCTATCTCTTCTTAAATCAATATCATATTTAGCAAGAAATTTTTCTGCGAGCCAATCAACTATTATTGCATCAAAATTATTTCCTCCTAGTTGTGTATCACCACAAGTGGCTTTAACATCGAATACACCATTAGAAATTTTTAATAATGAGACATCAAATGTACCTCCTCCTAAATCAAAAACCAAAACATTATTAGAAGAACTTTTTTCAAAACCATAAGCTAGAGCAGCAGCAGTAGGTTCATTTAGAATTCTATCTACTTTAATACCAGCTAATATCGCAGAATCCTTTGTGGCTTGCCTTTGAGATTCATTAAAGTAAGCAGGGACAGTAATAACTGCAGAATCAATAGTATCTCCAAGATAAGTTTCGGCATCATTAATTAATTTTCTAATCAATGAGCTAACTAATTCTTCTGGTGCATACTCTCTTTCCGTATTTGGACTAAGAACTCTAACACTTCCATTGGTATTAGCCTTTACGTTATATGGAACAGAAATACTATTGTCATCTAATTCATCCCAGTCACTACCAATAAATCTTTTTAGGTTATAAAAGGTATTCTTAGGATTTAGAACTAGTTGTCTTCTCGCTTGGTCTCCTATTACTATTTCCTTATCTTTTGTAAACCCAACTATGGACGGTGTAGTTCTAGAACCTTCAGAATTGGCAATAACAATTGGACGACCAGCTTCTATAACTCCGACAACAGAGTTAGTAGTACCTAAATCAATTCCAACTATTTGCCCCATGATTTTAGATTGCTAAATTAAAGCAAATTTACTAATAATTTAATTAATTTTTATCTTAGATATTTACATATAATAGTAAAAATCAAATATTTTCAACTTAATTTAAATAAATAAGATTATTTATAACTTGTCAAAAAGATTACTATCAATTTTTAAACATTCCTTCAAAGACAAAAATGTTGATGATGTTTACCAAAATAAACTAATATAAAACGGAGAGAGAGGGATTCGAACCCTCGATAAAGTTGCCCCTATACAGCATTTCCAGTGCTGCGCCTTCAACCACTCGGCCACCTCTCCCAAGAAACCCATTTTAACCCTTGATCATCCCATTTTTGAGGAAAGTTATTTGAATAAGACTTTCACAGTCACGATTAAAAATAAGGAAACCGGAAAGGTCTACCAAGAGCAGGTTAATAGTGATGATTACATACTTAAGGCATTTGAAAAAAAAGGATTCAAACTTGCATTTTCATGTAGAAATGGTTGCTGCACAAGTTGTGCAGTTAAAATAATATCTGGTACTTTGCAACAACCTGAAGCCATGGGTGTATCTCAAGCTCTAAAAAATAGAGGTTATGCACTGCTTTGTGTCGCTAAAGCAACGTCAGATCTTGAGGTAGAAACTACATATGATGATGAAGTTTACGATTTACAATTTGGTCAATATTTTGGAAGGGGAAATACAAGAGTTGCGCCACCCTGGGAATTTGAGGAAGATTAATTATCATGTTTGAATTAAGTGAAATAGAAGAACTCGCAAATCAAGTAAACTTATCCAGTTTGTTTGAAATAGCAAAGAAATCCGCTCAAATTGGTAATGAAATTCTAAAAATTAATTACAATAAAATTCAGAAAATTTCATCAAAGGGTAGAAAAGGTGATCTAGTCACCAATGTAGATTTGGAAGTTGAAAATAAAATAAAAGAATATTTATTAGAGGTGACTCCAAACATATCTATCAATGCAGAAGAATCGGGCAAATTAAACAAATCCTCAAATTTAACATGGTGTATAGACCCATTAGACGGAACAACGAATTATTCTCATGGATATCCTTTTTTTGGAACATCCATTGGTCTTGTTTATAAAAACAAGCCAATTATAGGTGCTATATCAGTACCTTATTTAAATGAACTATATTCAGCCTGTATCGGTTTAGGATCATTCTGCAATGATATTGAACTTAAAGTATCGAGTCCTACTAAACTTTCTGATAGTCTTCTTGTAACTGGATTCTCCTATGATCGATTTGAGACAGAGGATAATAATTATGCTGAATTTTGTTATTTAACACATAAAACTAGAGGTGTTAGAAGAGGAGGAGCAGCAGCTGTTGATCTAGCATTTGTTGCTTCAGGTAAGGTTGATGGATACTGGGAAAGAGGATTGGAGGTATGGGACCTAGCGGCCGGTGCTATCATTGTAAAAGAGGCAGGTGGAATTATTTCAGATTATCCATCAGGAGAATTTAATTTAATTTCTGGAAGAATTTTAGCTTGTTCTCCCAGCCTTGAAAATATATTAAAAAACGAACTAGAAAAAGTTTCGCCATTTAAAAAAAATCTCTATACCTAAAATTCGTTACATATTAAATGACAGATATAAAGGAAATTAAATTAGTTGATGTAAAAAATAACTCAAACATCATATTTACTTTAAATAATATATATAAACTATGGGGCTATGAAGAGGTTTCACCATCATTTATAAATACTTTAGAGACGATAAAAGGTCGTGGAGTTATTGAAGAAAATCAGGTTGTGGGAATAGTAAGTAATAATTCATTATGTCTTAGGCCAGAAATGACAACATCTATTGTTAAATTGTCTTCTACTAGATTAATAAATAAGAAAAGGCCTATAAGATTATTCACCAATGGAATGGTCTTTGATAAAAAAGAAAACAATAAAAATTCATTTAAGTTACAAGAAAAACTGCAGAGTGGAATTGAATTAATTGGATATGATACAAAATACCCAGAAATTGAAGTAGTTAATATTTTGTTTGATGCAATAGATAATATTAATTTGAAGGATGATTGCAATTTATATTTACTAGTAAGCACCACAAAAATAATGGATTTAATCTTAAATAAATATAAAAATAATAATTTTGAAGAAATTAAGAAAAGTCTGGTTAATTTCGATCAAGATAATTTATCTAAATTAGGAATTGATGAAGAGGATAAATATATGCTTAAAGATATCTTATTTACAAGAGGAGAACCAATTGCAATATTAAAAAAATTGAAAACTAAATATGGCACTAGTAAAACGTTAGATGACTTAAATTTTTTATTTGAAACATTAACAATAATATCGAATAAATATGATGTTAAATTACAACTTGATCCCACCTTTCAACCACACTTGAATCTATATGAAGGAATAGTTTTTCAACTTATAGGGGATGATGGTAAAAATAAAAGCGTTATTGCAAAAGGCGGAAGATATGATGAATTGGTAAGATTCTTTAGTCCTAATGAGAAAATCTTAAATGGTATTGGATTTACAATTTCAATAGACGTCTTAAGGAATTTAATTAGGGAAGAAAAGACAGATAAAAAAAAGATATTATTAATGTTTAAAGATTCTTATTTATTAGAAAAAGCTATGAAGGAACAAAAAGAACTACAGAAAAAAGGAAACATTTCCGTCTTACATTTAAATCCATGTGATGACTCGGCTAAAGCCAATCAAATAATGATAGAAAACAATTGTAGTGAAATTTTGTGGGTTAAATAAAACCTTTAAAAGTTTATTTAGGTTTTTAAAAAAATATATATTGTTCGGACAATACTCCTAATTAAACTTGATTAACTAGTTTTTAGGAAATAAGATTTATTATGTTTGATTTTTTTTAAATGGAAAAAGGCGAAATTCGTATCAATACCGAAAATATTTTCCCAATTATCAAGAAGGCAGTATATTCTGACCATGAAATCTTTTTAAGAGAACTTGTTAGTAATGGTGTTGACGCAATAAGTAAACGAAGGATGGCATCTATGGCAGGCGACTGTGAAAATGCTGAAGAAGCTCAAGTAAAAATTTATATTGATCGTGAGAATAATACCCTAACAATTTCTGATAATGGAATTGGAATGAATGATGAAGAAATCAAGAAGTACATAAATCAAGTAGCATTCTCAAGCGCAGAAGAATTCCTAACAAAATACAAAAAAGATAATGATGAATTTATAGGCCATTTTGGACTTGGTTTTTATTCAAGTTTCATGGTGGCAGATAGAGTTGATATATTAACTAAATCAGCGATAGGAGAATCAAAAGCTTTCAAGTGGTCTTGTGATGGATCGCCAAATTTCACCTTAGAGGATTCAGAAAGAGAGACAATTGGTACAGATGTGATACTTCACCTACTTGATGAAGAAAAAGAGTTTATTGAGCCTGAAAGGATTAAATCATTAATAAAAAAATATTGTGATTTTATGCAAATAGATGTATTACTAGAAGGTGAGACAATTAATAAGAAAAATCCTCCATGGAGAAAACAACCTAGTGAATTAAAAGATCAAGATTATATTGATCTGTATAAATATCTTTATCCTTTTCAGGGAGATCCACTTTTATGGATTCATCTAAATACAGATTATCCTTATGACATACAAGGGATACTGTATTTTCCTAAGTTGTCTGGCCGAGCTGATTGGGAAAAGGGAGAAATTAAACTATTCTGTAATCAAGTATTCGTAAGCGATTCAATTAAAGAAATAGTACCAAAATACCTTTTACCATTAAGAGGAGTAATTGACTCTACTGATATACCTCTTAACGTTAGTAGAAGTGCATTACAAACCGATAGAAAAGTAAGATCCATTTCATCTTTTATTTCAAAAAAAATCGCTAATAAACTAAAGGATTTGATAAAAAATTCTCCAGAATTTTATGCAGAAATATGGGATTCTATCTCTACTTTTATTAAAATTGGTGCTATCGAAGATGAAAAATTTGCTGATTTAGTTGATAACTGCATAATTTTTGAAACAATCATAAATTCTGAAAAAGACGTAACTAAAGATATTGAAAATAAATCACTAATCAAATCAAATGATAAATATTACACAACTCTTGTAAATTACAAAGAACGAAATAAGATAACTGATTCTAAAAAAATAATTTACTGTTCAGATTCAATTGCTCAGTCAAGCGCATTAAATATCTGCTTATCTAGTAACAAAGAAGTTATTAAATCTGATCCCTTAATTGATGCACAATTTCTTCCTTGGTTAGAAAGTAAAAACGAAGATTATCAGTTCCAAAGAGTTGATTCAGAAATAAATGAGCTAGATGATAAAGAATCTAAAGAAATTGTAGATAAGGATGGTAAATCAAACACAGAAAATCTAAGAGATACGATTATAAAAGCACTTAACAATGAGAAAGTAACAGTAAAAGTTCAGTCACTTGCAAGTAAAGGTGCTCCACCTGCGATGATCTTGCTTCCAGAACAAATGAGAAGAATTAATGATATGGGTGCATACATGGAACAAAAGATGCCTGGCTTACCTGAATATCATGTTCTTTTAATTAACAAAGAACATCCTCTAATTATTGGTCTCAATAAAATTACAGGCAATAAAATTATTATTGATAAAAAAGAACCTACAGAAAATCCATTGGCATTTAAAATTGCAAATCACGTCTACGATATGGCTAAACTATCTGTTGGGGGATTAGATCAAGAACAGATTATTAATTTACAAAATAATAATGCCGAATTAATTTCAGAATTACTTAATTCAACAAATTGAGTAGTATGTTAGAATTTTTAAATAAATAACTCAAAAAATATGTCAAGAGTTTGCGAACTGACTGGTGCAAAAGCTAATAATGGGATGGCCGTGAGTCACTCACATATTCGTACAAAAAAATTGCAACAAGTTAATCTCCAAAAAAGGAGACTTTGGTGGGAAGAAGGCAAAAAATGGGTAAATATAAAAATTAGTACAAAAGCTCTAAAATCTATACAAAAAGTAGGATTAGATAAATTTGCTAAGTCAAATGGGGTTGATTTAAAAAAATTCTAAATTTGATGAAAAATTTAGTTGTAAGTTTATTAATACCATTTATCTTTTTATTTAATTATAGTCCAGCATTAGCTTTTGACTTTGCTCCTGAAGTTGGCGATACTGCACCAAACTTTCAGCTAGAAGGTTTTAATAAAAACATAAAATCAAAAAAAATTTGGGAATTAAATGATTTTGAAGGTAAATGGCTTGTTATGTATTTTTATCCAAAGGATTTTACAGCAGGCTGTACTCTTGAAGCCAAAGGATTTTCGGAATTAAAAAAAGATTTTTTAAAATATAATGCCGAAATTGTTGGCATAAGTGCTGATAATCAAGATTCTCATAAAAGTTTCTGCAGCGAGAAATCCATAAACTACACTTTATTATCTGATCCTGAAGGAATTATTAGCGATAAATATGGATCATGGATTCCGCCATTTTCAGATAGAAATACTTTTTTGATTTCTCCAGAGGGGATAATTTCTAATAGATGGATAAGTGTTTTACCTATAAATCATGCCAAGGAAGTACTTAATGTACTTAAGAAAAAAATATAAATTTTGCACGAACTTTCATTTGGAACTTGGTTAATTCATATCTCATCAGTAATTGAATGGATATTTACCATCTTTGTCATATACAAAATTTCTACATATAAAAAATATAATTTATTCTTTTGGTTAAGCTTAGCTATGGTCCCAAACTTAATAGGAGCTATGTGCGCTATAACTTGGCATATCTATGATAATCAAGATGCATTGTATGGATTAGTAACGCTTCAAGGGATATTTACATTTATTGGAAATTCAACATTAGCTGTTGCATCATTCACTATTTTTAAAAATAAAGAAACTTATGAATGATTTATTTATTAAATTTTTAGAAAATTTAGCTTCAATTGACAACACACCATTGTTCGCAGCATCTATATTTCCATATTCAATCTTTTTGTTTTACTTATATAAAATTAAATCTGTTAATAAATTAGTAAAAACAGGTTATACCTTAACAGTATTATTTGTTTTTATAACAATAGTAGTTTCTATCTACACGTTATATTACTACGATAAAACCCTTGTTGAGGTTGACTTCTTTCATGGTTTAGCAGAATCTTTCCTAACTATAAGCGATTTTGTTATTTTGTTAGGCTTTTTAAAGATTTTAAATAACTTAGAAGTAAACAACTCTTAAGACCTTTTACAATTTTTTGTTTTTTAGGTAAAAGTATAAGAGAATATTTGAAAATAACGATTTTTTATGTTTATCACATTATTTGCAGCTGCTTCTGCTCCAGCAACATTCGAATGGTCACCAAAGTGTGCCGTTGTTATGATTGCATGTAATGTTTTTGCTTATGCAATTGCTAGAGCAACTATCAGAAAACCTAATGAAGGTTTTGAAATACCTAATTCAAAATTCTTTGGTGGTTTAAGTCACGCATCAGTTGTAGGTGCTAATTGCCTAGGTCATATTTTTGGAATTGGTGCAATCTTAGGATTAGCCTCGCGAGGTGTTTTATAAAAAGTTATTAATTAAATTTTTAATTATTTAACTTAAATTTCTTTACAATTTTATCTGCCATCTGACCAGGCATAAGTCCTAATTTTTCTTTACTCTGGTCAGGTGAAGCATGATCAACTAAAACATCGGGTATACCAATTCTGAATACAGGAATGTTTACTTCATTATCGTTAAGTAATTCAACTATTGCAGATCCAAATCCACCTATTAAGGTTCCTTCCTCCATAGTTACCACTTTTTGAATCCTACTGGCTAAAGGCATAATAAGATTTTTATCTAGAGGTTTCACAAATCTTGCATTAACAATACATGAATTAATGTTCATATTTTTTAGGATCTTTGCTGTTTCAATAGCTGATGCAACCATTGATCCATAAGCAATAATTAAAATATCTTCTCCTTCTTCAAGTATTTCAGCTTCGCCAATATTTAAAGGTTCCCAACCCTCATCCATTACAGCTACCCCTAATCCTGAACCTCTTGGTATTCTTAGAGCTGTAGGACCATTATGGTTAATTGAAGTTATTAACATTCTTTGTAATTCAGATTCATCTTTTGGGGCCATTAATACAAAATTAGGTATAGATCTCATGTAACTGATATCATATTGACCTTGGTGGGTAGGACCGTCAGCTCCAACTATCCCAGCCCTATCAAGTACAAACGATACAGGTAAATTTTGGATACCAACATCATGAATTAATTGATCGAATGCTCGTTGAAGAAAAGTACTATAAATAGCCACAACAGGTTTAAGACCATCGCACGACATTCCTGCCGCAAGAGTAACTGCATGTTGTTCTGCTATTCCTACATCGATATATTGATCTGGAATATTTTTTTGCAATAAATCCAAACCAGTCCCTGTAGCCATTGCTGCTGTAATACCAACAACTTTGCTATCTTGTTCACATATTTTCAATAAGGTTTGACCAAATATTTTACTATAACTAACAGGTTTAGGTTTCTTAGATGGAATAGATTTCCCAGTTGTTAGATCAAATGATGACTGTGCATGATATCCAACCTGATCAGCTTCTGCATAAGGATAACCCTTACCTTTTGTTGTGACAACATGAACAAGTACAGGTTTTTTAAGTTTGTGAGCCGCGTTAAAAGTATTTACTAAATTTCCAATGTCATGTCCATCAATTGGACCCATATATGTAAATCCAAGTTCTTCAAAAACAGCTCCAACCTTTGGCACTGCCAGTCGTCTAACGCTTCCTTTAATATTTTTTAATTCTTCTGGTATATCTTTTCCAATTAATGGAATATTTTTTACACTTTCTTGAACACTTTCGGACAAAAATTGCAATGGTGGACTAACTCTTACTTTATTTAAGTAAGATGAAAGGGCTCCAACTGGAGGTGAAATAGACATATCATTATCGTTTAAAACTACAACTAAAGGAGTATTTGGTAAGTGACCTGCATGATTTATAGCTTCTAATGCCATTCCTCCAGTTAATGCTCCATCTCCAATAACAGCAACACATTTATAATTTTCACCTTTTCTATCTCTTGCTATTGCCATTCCTAAAGCAGCAGATATAGATGTACTCGCATGTCCAGCACCAAAATGATCAAATTTACTTTCACTTCTTTTGAGATATCCCGCTATTCCATTTTGTTGTCTAAGGGAATCAAATTGACTAAAACGTCCTGTAATTAATTTATGAGGATAACCTTGATGTCCTACATCCCAAACAACTTTGTCGAAGTCAAGATCAAGAGTTTGATATAAAGCCAATGTAACCTCAACTACACCTAATCCAGGGCCAAGATGTCCACCACTTGTAGAAACTACTTGAAGATGTCTTTCTCTGATTTGACAGGCAATTTCTTCTAATTGTGAAACCGTTAAGCCATGAAGTTGATTTGGATGACTTAACTCACTTAAAAGCATTTAACAAAATTTGGTATCTATATAATCTAAAACGTGGAGGTGCAAAATGAGTATTTTTTTTGAAATAGATCATGTAATGTTTTATTAGATTAATAATTAATGCTAAAAATATATATATGAATGATTATTTTGAAAAAATACTTCAAGCTGAAGTCTATGAAGTAGCTAAAAAAACACCACTAGAGAAAGCACATAATTTAAGTAATAAACTTAATAATGAAGTTTTTCTAAAAAGAGAGGATCTTCAAGATGTATTTTCATTTAAAATAAGAGGGGCATACAACAAGATGAGTAAGCTCAGCAAATCTCAGCTTACTCAGGGAGTAATTACTTCAAGTGCTGGCAATCATGCTCAAGGTGTTGCACTTAGTGCTCTCAAATTAAATTGCCAAGCAACAATATTAATGCCAATTACAACACCTTTAGTAAAAGTTAATGCAGTAAAAAATTTAAAAGCAAAAGTTATATTATTTGGAGATAATTATGATGAAACTTACAAAGAGGCAATAAGGATTAGTCATGAAAGAAATTTATGTTTTATTCATCCTTTTGATGATCCAGATGTTATAGCAGGACAAGGAACTATAGCTATTGAAATTGAACAACAACTTACGGAAAAACCTTATGCGATATATGTTGCTGTTGGTGGTGGTGGATTGATATCAGGAATTTCTCTATATATAAAAAAAATATGGCCTGAAGTAAAAATAATTGGGGTAGAACCTGAAGACGCAGACGCTATGACAAAATCCTTGGAAGAATTAAAAATTGTGGAATTACCTTCTGTTGGTCAATTTGCAGATGGAGTGGCGGTTAAAAAAATCGGTAAAAATACTTTTGATATTTGTAGAAAATATATAGATAAAATGATTAGAGTTAATACTGACGAAATATGTGCTGCTATAAAAGATGTTTTTGAAGACACAAGATCAATACTAGAGCCCGCAGGTGCCTTATCAATAGCAGGAATGAAAAAAGATATTTTAAATTCGAATCATTCAAATAGAAAAATGGTTGCGATTGCATGTGGTGCAAATATGAATTTTGAGAGGCTTAGATTTGTAGCAGAAAGAGCAGAACTTGGAGAATGTAAAGAAGTAATGATGGCTGTTGAAATTCCTGAACGTGCTGGTAGCCTAATTGATTTTTGTAAGTTACTTGATAATAGAAATTTAACTGAATTTAGCTATAGGATGTCGAATTCTAAGAATGCACAGATCTTTGTCGGAGTTCAAGTCTATGGGTTAAATGATAAAAAAAATCTATTAAATGTATTTAGAAATTCTGAGTACTCATTTATTGACTTAAGTGATGATGAATTATCTAAAAATCATCTCAGACATATGGTCGGTGGAAGATTACCAAGAAAATTTAAAGAGATGAATTATATGAACTTTGTTGAGCTTTTATACAGATTTGAATTCCCTGAAAGGCCTGGCGCATTAATAAACTTCTTAAATAATATGAAATCTAATTGGTCTATAAGCGTATTTCACTACAGGAATTATGGTGCTGATGTAGGAAAAATTGTTATTGGAGTTTTAATCGATAAAGATGAGATTTTAGAGTGGAATAAATTTGTAAGAATTCTAGGCTATAAATTCTGGGATGAAACTCAAAACGATACATATAGATTATTCCTTGGTGCATCAGATTAAATTTAAGGTAAATTAGGAAAGATTTCGGTAATTAAAATCAATCAATCTGATCTAAATACCACGCCATTACCTGATATAGATCTAGTTACTAAAGTTGAAGCTGTTCTATATTTGAAAGGGAGGCCAATAACAAAAAAGGATCTTTCAGAAATTACTAATTCTGATATCAACTCAATAAATGATGCAATTAAGGATCTAAAAAATAAATACTCTAATCCCAAATCAGCTATTGAATTAAATGCAGTTGATAACAGTTTTTCTCTCGAACTAAAATCTAGTCTTAATGAATTTGTCGATGATTTACTTCCTTCAGATTTGAAAACCTCCGAATTGAGGACATTGGCTACCATTGCAATCAAAAAAAAGATTCTACAATCGGATCTTATACTTCTTCGAGGTACAGGAGCTTATGATCACATTAAGGAATTATTAGAAAAGAAGTTTATTGTAAAACGGAAGCAGAAAGATGGAAGATCATATTGGTTATCATTATCCGAAAAGTTTTTTCAAACTTTTGCTGTTAGTAATGAATATCTTTCTCAAATAGGCAGCAACAAAAACTAAATGTTAATATATCATTATGGATACAAACATTTTAGGAACAATCTTCGGAGTTCTAAGTGATACTCTAAGAATCTATTCTTTTTTATTGCTTATAAGAGTGCTTTTAACTTGGTTCCCAAGTATTGATTGGAATAATGGCATATTATCAGCTTTATGTTCCATTACAGATCCATACTTAAACATATTTAGAGGTGTTATACCTCCCATTGGTGGCTTTGATATTTCTTCAATACTTGCTTTTTTACTCTTAAATTTCCTACAAGGTCAACTTTATAGTTTATCGTTTATTTAATTTATTTTAGAAATTTTTTATCTATCATCTCCTGAGCCAGATATCTTACCCTTAGCAGCTCTTATTTTTAATTTTTCAAGGTTTTGTAATGCAACATCTTCCATTTTGAAATTTAATTCTGTGCAAAGATTTGATACATACCACAAAACATCTCCTAACTCTTTTTTAATACCTAATTTTGATTCGTTATCAAATATTCCATTTTTATCTCTTAAAACTTTTTTCACTTTTTCTGCCACCTCACCAGCCTCTCCAACCAAACCAAGAGTTGGATAAATATTATTTGAGCCTAAATTTGGATATTGTGCTGTTTCTCTAGCTTTTTTCTGATAAGTTTTAAAATCCATGACTTAAATAACTAACTTTGGGTATGGTAAATTTATTTATATCTAGCAATATTATCTATATATGTCGAATATTGATTTAAAAAGAAGAACAAAAATAGTAGCAACTATTGGTCCTGCAACTCAATCTGAAGAGATAATTACAGAGTTAATTAAAGCTGGAGTAACAACATTCAGATTAAATTTTTCACATGGAGATCATAAAGATCATGCTGAGAGAATAAAAACCATAAGGGAAGTATCAAAAAAGTTAGAAATAGATATTGGCATATTGCAAGATCTTCAAGGACCTAAAATACGATTAGGGCGCTTTAAGGATGGGCCAGTAAAAGTTAAAAAAGGCGAAAAATTTACTCTGACATCAAATGAAGTCGAATGTACTAATACTATTGCAAATGTAACCTACGACAAACTTTCTCAAGAAGTTAGCGAAGGAAAAAGAATACTTTTAGATGATGGAAAAATAGAAATGATTGTAGAAAAGGTTGATATAAAAGCTAATAATTTGGAATGCATGGTAACTGTAGGAGGAGTTCTTTCAAACAATAAAGGGGTAAATTTTCCAGATAATCAATTATCAGTAAAAGCTTTAACAGAAAAAGATAAAGAGGATTTAAAATTTGGTTTATCTGAAGGGGTTGATTGGATAGCACTAAGTTTCGTAAGAAATCCATCTGATATAAATGAAATAAAAGATTTAATAAACAAAAATGGGCATTCAACTCCTGTAGTGGCAAAAATAGAAAAATTTGAAGCAATTGATCAGATTGATGCAGTATTACCCTTATGTGATGGGGTTATGGTTGCAAGAGGTGATTTAGGAGTAGAAATGCCTGCTGAAGAAGTTCCTCTTTTACAAAAGGAATTAATAAGAAAAGCTAATTCATTAGGTATCCCCATAATTACAGCGACTCAAATGCTTGATTCTATGGCTTCTAACCCAAGACCAACTAGGGCTGAAGTTAGTGATGTTGCGAATGCAATTCTGGATGGTACTGATGCTGTAATGCTTTCAAACGAAACTGCAGTTGGCGATTATCCTGTAGAGGCAGTTGAAACAATGGCAACCATTGCAAGAAGAATTGAAAGGGATTATCCACTTAAGGCTATTGAAAGCCACTTACGTAGTACGATCCCAAATGCTATTAGTGCAGCAGTAAGTAATATAGCTAGACAACTTGATGCAGGAGCTATAATCCCTTTAACAAAATCAGGTTCTACCGCTCGAAATGTAAGTAAGTTCAGACCACCAACACCTATCTTGGCAACTACCACAGAGAGGAGTGTAGCGAGAAGATTGCAACTTATTTGGGGAGTTACTCCTATAGTTGTTAAAAATGATGAAAGAACAGCAAAAACCTTTAGTTTAGCTATGCAAATTGCTCAGGAAATGGGGATCCTAAATCAAGGAGATTTAGTAGTTCAAACCGCAGGCACATTAACAGGAATTAGCGGCTCTACAGATTTAATAAAAGTCGGTTTAGTAAGAAAGATTGTATCAAGAGGAATTTCAATAGGGGAAATCGGTGTTACAGGCAAAGCTAGAATAATTAAAAATAATCTTGATATATCCTTAATTTGCCCAGGAGAAATATTATTTGTTCCGAAGGAATTAATGAAAAATATTCCACTAAGTAAAAATATAGCCGGTATTGTTACAAACCAAAATGTAAATGATGTTTATTCTTTGTTTAAAAATAATAATAAAAAGATTTCTACAATTTGTAATTTAGAAAATATGGATAATCATCAAATCAGTAATGGCGACCTTATTACACTCCAGCTTAATGAAGGTGTTATATACATGGGACAAATTGAAGATGATGATGCAATAGATAAATATAAATATGTCTAGGAATATCTCAATAAAAGAAGCCTTAGGGATGGCTACAAAAACATTAGTTTCGAACAAATTGAGGAGTTCGTTAACAATGCTAGGGATAATTATAGGAAATGCTTCAGTTATTACACTTGTTGGACTTGGTAGAGGTGCTCAAACATTAGCAAAAAACCAATTAAGTAATTTAGGTGCCAATGTTTTATTCATTGTTCCAGGAAATAATGACACAAGAAGAAGAGGTATTTCATTTCCTAAAAACCTTATTTTAGAAGATGCAGTAGCTATAAGAAATCAAGTACCCACAGTTAAAAAAGTAGCTCCTCAAATCTCTGCTAACGAAATAGTGCAATCAAATTCTAAAAGTTTAAATATATCAATTGCTGGAGTTACTCCTGAATTTCTTGAAGTAAGAAGCTTTGAAGTAGATAAGGGTAGATTTTTATCAAAAAGTGATGTTAATAGTGCAAGAAGTTATGTTGTAATAGGTCCTGATCTTAAAGACGAATTTTTCAAAGATAAATCTTCATCACTTGGAAATAAAATCAGAATTAAGGACCATACTTATGAAATTATAGGAATATTAAAACCGAAAGGTGCTGTATTTGGAAGTAATCAAGACAAAAATGCATATATTCCATTAACAACAATGGTCAATAGGATTACAGGAAAGGATCCTACATATGGAGTAAGTTTAAGCTTCATTAGTGTTGAAGCGATAAATAAAAATGCAACTAGTGCCGCTAAATTTCAAATTACTAACTTATTAAGGCAAAGACATAAAATAATCAGAGATGATGACTTTGCGGTTAGATCGCAAGAAGATGCATTGAATATTGTAACCAACATAACAAGTGGACTAACGTTTTTATTGGCTGGTATTGGGGCAGTATCATTAGTGGTTGGAGGCATAGGAATCATGAATATTATGCTTGTTTCTGTAAGCGAAAGGACAGAAGAAATTGGACTTAGAAAAGCAATAGGAGCTAAACAGTCAGATATTTTAGTTCAATTTTTAATTGAGGCATTGATTTTATCTACAATTGGAGGATTAATTGGAACAACGACTGGATTATCAGGTGTTTTTCTTTTATCTCTGATAACACCTCTTCCTGCATCCGTAGGAATTACAACTACTTTTTCCACTATGATCATTTCAGGATCAATAGGTTTAATCTTTGGCGTTTTACCTGCAAAAAGAGCTTCTAGGTTAGATCCAATTGTTGCATTAAGAAGTTTATAAATTAAATTTATAATAATGCTCAATTTTTATAAATTAATTGAGATACTGGTGAGTCTACAATCACTTGTAATAACGTCAATGTTACCTGTTTATATTCCACTATCATTTATATATAAATCTAGTAATAACATTGAGTTGCCTATCACATGGCAAATTCCGACCATAATTTTATTAACACTTATATTTCATAAAAAAGTTATTTTCAGAGCATTTTATATATATATAATAGTGGGGGTATTTATATTTCCTGTCTTTCATCAAGGAGGTTCAATAGGTTATTTGCTCACTCCAAATTTTGGTTATTTATTAGGTTTATATCCATTAATAAAAATAATTGATAATTTAAATAATAGAAATAAAATATACATTGGAAGCTTTTTAAAAAATGGATTTTTAGCAATAGGTGCTATGCATTTAACTGGAATATTTTACAACTTCATACAAATTATATTTTACAGTCAATTTAATTTATTTTTATATAATCTAGGGAAATATTCATTAGGTAAGATTGGATATCATTTTTTAATGCTTCTTCCACTTTTATTACTTATTAAACCTATAGAACGTTTAAAACGTAGTAGATAATGATTAATAAATTACAAACAAAAATATATTTTTTATTTATAAGTATTTTTATTGTTCTAATAGATCAATCTACGAAATATTTAATATTTTATAATCAAAAATTATTTATTAATAAAGATTTTCTTTTATTCAAAATAGACTTTGTAAAAAATTACGGGGCAGCATTTAACATATTTAGTGGTAGCAGAATATTTTTATCTTTAATAAGTATTTTGTTTTCAATATTACTTATTTATTTAATATTTAGGAAAAATACTTTAAACTCATTCGATCTATATTCTTACAGCTTTATACTTGGGGGATCTATTGGCAATGGTATAGATAGGATATATAAAGGTTTTGTGATTGATTTTATAAATTTAAATATTATAAATTTTCCAGTATTTAATATTGCTGATATATCTATTAATATTGGGTTCATTTTTTTACTGTATAACATTTTTAAAAATAATCGATAAAATGAATTTATTGAAATTAAAGTATATAAAATATATATTATTAATATTATTTCTATATATTTTATTTTCGATATTTATAAGAATAGTAAATATTTATACTCTTGTATTTTTAATAGTAATTATTTATATCTTTTATAATATTGATAAAAAATTATTTAAAAAAATAGTTTATAAAGTTATATATAAAAATAAAAAAAACACACTTTCATTCAAAAATACATATGGTGCAGCCAAGATAAGTTTGGAAGGGGTCGAGAAAATTAATAAAAAAATTAATGATAAAGTAAAAGTTGAACTTTTAAATTACCAAAAAAACAAACTAGAGTCCCAATTAAAAACAGGAGATTATAAAGTTACTCTTTTTGGAGCAGGTTCCTCAGGAAAAACATCTATAACAAGATCTTTATTAAAAAATATTGTCGGACAAACTTCTGCAAAAATAGGTACAACAAAGAAAATTAATAGCTATAAAATTCGCATCCCAATTTTAAAAAGAAACATTAATATAGTTGATACTCCGGGTTTATTCGAACCATCTAAATTAGGGGAAGAAAGAGAAAAAGCAACAATTATTCAAGCATCAAATTCCGACTTAGTTCTCTTTGTGTTAGATCAGGACATAAATAAATACGAAAACTATTTAATTAAAGAATTATTAGAATTGAGAAAAAAAATAATAATAGTTCTAAATAAATGTGATTTGAGGTCTAAAGATGAAAATAACCTCATCAAAGAAAATATAATTTCTGTAACCTCCGCTAGAAAAAATAAAATTTCTGTTGTTCAAACAATTGCTGTACCTCAACAATCTCCCTATATAAAATCAGATGCTTTAAATTTAGTTCCAGAGGTAGGAAGTTTATTTAAAGAAATAATTGAAACGCTCGATAATAATGGTGAAGAGTTATTGGCGGATAATATTCTTTTTCGCTCAAATAAGTTAGGTATTAAAAGTAAAAATTTCGTTCAAGAACAAAGATTTTTAATGTCAAATAAAGTAATTAATAAATATATGTGGATAACAGGAGGGGTAATACTAGTTAATCCATTACCAGCTGTTGATTTCCTTACTACTACCTCCGTAAACCTCCAGATGATAATGGAATTATCAAAAATATATGAAATAAAGCTTACAAAAAAAGATGCAAAAGATTTAGCGACTTCAATGCTAAGCGCATTGGCTAAACAAGGAATACTAAAAGGGGGTATTGCCATCCTTTCTCCTGCTTTAGCTACAAGCTTGACTAAAATTATATTATCAAAATCTATACAATCAGTTACAGCAGGCTGGTTAATAAGGATAGTAGGACTAAGTTTGATTGAATATTTTAAAAATGGCCAAGATTGGGGAGATGGAGGAATCCAAGAAGTAGTAGATAAGATCTATAGAATAAGTAAGAGAGAGGACATTTTAAACAACTTCGTTAGAGAAGCTATTTCAAAAATTGAAATGAAAAAGTATTTTAAATCAAATAAAAGTTTGCCACCATTTACTAAGTAAAATTGGATAATTGATCATTTAGATAAGTTCTGAAATCAAAGATAGTTATTAATAGTAAATAAGCAATACAAATAGCTATAGATATAAACCCTGTTACTATTGCAATAATTTTTGGTCTACCCATATTCATAAGTTAGGCATCTAAAAGTCTCAAAAGTTCTTCAATATGATATTCCTTTGTATTGTAATTTCCCATGACAACCCTTAAAAAATATCTACCTTTAAATTTTGGTCTAGAAAGCATAAAATTATTGTTAATTAGTTCATTAACTTTAGTTTGAGTCCATGTATCAGAGTCTTCTGGCTCAAGTTTCTTAGGTATAAATGAAACAATATGAAGAGGACCTGAATATATATCAAATTTATTCTTACTAATATTTTTTATAAAAAAATCTTTTCTTTTAATTGATGATTTTAATATATTTTCTATTCCATTCAGACCTAAAAAACGTAACCCAAGCCATAGTTTGATAACCTCTGCAGGTCTAGAACCTTGTATGCCAATTTCTCCTCTATTTATAATATTTTCTTTAGATGATATATATGGTAGTCCAGTATTAAAAGTATTTTCTAAAGTACTCATATTTGAAACCAATAACAAAGATGAAGTCTTTGTAATGCCAATGATTTTTTGCGGATTTATCGTAATCGAATTAGCCTGATTAATATTATTTAGACCTTTTATTGGAATAGAGGTTACAGCAAAAATGCCTCCAATTGAGCCATCGATATGTAGCCATATATTTCTTTCTTTGCATATTTCGCTTATTTCTTTAATAGGATCAATAGCTCCTCTTACAGTTGTCCCAAGAGTGGCAACAATAGCAAATATTTTTTTATTTTGTACTTTACATTTATCTAAAGACTTTCTGAGATCGTCAATGTCCATTCTACCTTGATTATCAGTTTTAATTCTGACAAGATTGGTAGTATCAAGACCCATTACTCTTATACATTTAACGAAGGAAGAATGAGCATCTTCACTAACAAGTAATAAAGAATTAGGATTTGTAGCTAATCCAGCATTATTTCTAGCTGCTATAAGGGCATTAAGATTACTTAGTGTACCTCCGCTAGCAGCTATACCTCCTGAGAGTTCATTAAACCCTATTTTCTTGGCAAACCATTTGCATAATGATTCCTCAAGCAAAGTTACACTTGGTGATAACTCGTAAGCGAGGAGATTATTATTTAAACCAGCAGCAATTAAATCTCCCAAAATAGAGAAAATTAAAGGTGGGGGATCAAGGTGAGCTAGTGAACCAGGATGAACAGGATTAAATGAATTATTCAAAAGAGATTCAATCTCAGAAAACAAATCTTCTTCAGAGTTACCATCCTCCTCAGGCATAATGCACTTGAAATTCTCATCAAAAGGTAAAGGACCATTTTTATCAGCTTTAGAGAACCAGTCACAAAGAATTTTACTTGCTCTATTCAGAAGAGTAATCAATTTGTCATTAGTCCCTAAATATGACGGGAAATATGTATCTTTATTATTAATTAAATCTTCAGCCATCAGATAAGATATCTAATAATAATTCTATTCTCAATATTGGTAAATGAGATATATTTTTGAAAATGGAAATAGTAATAAAGATCAACAAAAAAAAACAAATAATTCAAATTACACTTTGTGGATGAATTCGATATTAAGAAGATCAAAAGAAATTGGAAAAGTTGAGCTACCAATCTGTTCAATAATTTTAGATGAAAGAGGAAGATGTATCGGGAGAGGGGTTAACAAGAGGAATATAAATAAAGACCCATTAGGTCATGCTGAGATAATGGCACTTAGGCAAGCATCTCTAATAAAAAATGATTGGAGATTTAATGAATGTACTATTATCACAAATCTAGAACCTTGCACTATGTGTTCCTCTGCTCTTATTCAAGCGCGGATGGGTAAAGTTATTTTCGGGGCCTACGATAAGAAAAGAGGTGGATTGGGAGGCTCAATCGACCTATCAAAACATGAAAGTGCTCATCACAAAATGGAAATTGTAGGAGGTATTTTAGAAGACGAATGCAGTCAAATTTTACAGCTATGGTTTAAAAAGTTGAGGACTCAAAAATAGAATATTTATTTAACTCAGTATCAAATAGGTTTAATAATCTATCAACATTCTCCTCACTTGAATTAAAGCCCATTAATCCTATGCGCCATACCTTACCAGACAACTCTCCAAGTCCATTTCCTATTTCTATTCCAAAGTTTCTTAAAAGATGATTTCTAAAACCATCACCATCAACTGCTGGAGGTATTTTAACTGTGGTTAAAGTTGGCAATCTATAATCCTCTGATACATGTAATTCCATTCCAAGACTTTCTAACCCATTCCACAGTTTTTTTGCATTAGTAGTATGCCTATTCCAAACATTTTCTAAACCCTCATTCGCAATTAAACGTAAACCTTCACGAATAGCAAAATTCATATTTACAGGGGCAGTATGATGGTAAACACGATCAGAACCCCAATATTTATTTAATAGAGATAAATCTAAATACCAGTTAGGTACTTTTGTTTTTCTTGAACTTAGTTTTTCTTCAGCTCTTTTATTCATCGTAAAAGGGCTTAATCCAGGGGGACAACTTAATCCCTTTTGACTACAACTGTATGCTAGATCAATTTTCCATTCGTCAATCAATAGTTCTAGAGCTCCAAGAGAAGTAACTGCATCAACTAAAAACAAGCAGTTATTTTTTCTACATACATCCCCAATGCCATCAAGAGGTTGTAAAACACCACTTGATGTTTCAGCATGGACAATAGCAAAAATTGCTGGTTTTTTAGTTTCTATTTCATACTTGATTTCTTCATAAGAAAAGGATTCACCCCAAGGTTTTTCAATAACAGATACATCTGCTTTATATCTTGTTGCCATATCAACAAGTCTGTCTCCAAAATATCCTTTTTTAGCGATAAGAATTTTTTCTCCTTCTTCTATAAAATTAGCTATGGATGCTTCCATAGCTGCACTACCAGTACCACTCATTGGAAGAGTCATACGATTATTACATTGCCAGGTATATCTTAGAAGTTGTTGAACATCAGACATCAATGAAATATATGCTTCATCTAAGTGACCAATAGGATTCAAAGAAAGAGCGCCTAAGACTTCTGGATGTGCGTTCGAAGGACCAGGACCTAATAAAAGTCTAGAGGGAACATAAGTCTTTGAGAAATGGGATAAATTCTCTTCATTTAAAGCCGAAATAAGTTTTGCTTCTGTCAAAGCATTACATTCAATTACTTTTAAATTAAACTAATATCGCCACATAAGCGATATTTATTTAAAGAAATTCATTCAATTTAAATATTTAGGTAAACAATTATTA
>QCRA01000014.1 GCA_003212035.1 Prochlorococcus sp. AG-459-D04 | reverse complement strand
TAGAAGCAAAAGCAAAAGCAAAAGGAGTAGAATTTTTATTACCCACTGATGTTGTTTTAGCTGATGAATTTTCTCCGGATGCCAATAGTAAAATATCTCAAATTGATTCAATTAGTGGCAATTGGATGGGTCTCGATATTGGTCCAGATTCCATTAAAGTTTTTCAGAATGCTCTTGCAGAATGCAAGACAATTATTTGGAATGGTCCAATGGGAGTTTTTGAATTTGATAAATTTGCAGACGGTACAAATGCAATAGCTACGACTCTTGCTGACTTGAGTGCTTTTTCTGAAGTTTGTACAATAATTGGTGGTGGAGATTCAGTCGCAGCAGTAGAGAAAGCAGGATTAGCTGAAAAAATGTCTCATATATCTACTGGAGGTGGTGCAAGTTTGGAACTTTTAGAAGGTAAAACCTTACCAGGTGTAGCTGCGTTAAACGACGCTTAGGCTATATCTCATCAACAATATCAATGCTCTTTGTGAAAGTAATCATTCCTTCAGGGTGAGCTATGATTCCTGACCAAATTTGTATCCCTGGTTTTGAAGGGGCTCTTGTTATTTTAAAAATCCCTCCAGACGTCAATGGCTCCAATAATATTTCTTGTTCAAAAAATGAATTAACTTGATGAGGTTTTATAGCTCCAGCAATAATCACTTCTTCAAGAGGTTTATTTAGAATTATATCGATATCATAATTTGAACCAGTAAGAACCTTATCAGGAATATTAAAACTAATATCTATCTTTTTTTTATCGTTTCTTATAGTTGTGAATAAATTTTTGATAATTCCATCATCTATTTTCCCATTTACGATTGAAAATAAATAATCAAAATTGGATTCGAGTATATATATTTCTCCATTAACTATTTTTTCCCCTGAAACTTTTATTCGGAAAATATCTTCATTTGGAATATTAGATTTTAATCTTTTGATCTTCCATTTGCTGTTAGGGAAATCATTAATAATCATTGAAAATTTTTTTGGTATATTTTGGCTTTCTTCATTTCTAAAATTTTTTCTAATGAATTCTAAATCTCTTGCATTTAAGGAGTTTTCTAGATTTCTTATGAAATCAACTTTTAAAGTTTGCGTTATTGCTGAATAGGGAATAATAAGATAAACAAATAAGTAGAGAAGAAATCCTATATTTTTGAATAACTTTAAATTAAACATATTAATCAATGGTTATTTTTATTCTACTAATTTAAGTTTTTATGTCTAAAAAAAATAATAATTTATTAGTCGCAGCAAGTGGAACAGGGGGGCATATTTTCCCAGCCTTGGCAGTTTCTAAAGATGTGGAAGATGAATGGAATATTCATTGGTTGGGTGTTCGTCAAAGACTTGATACAAACTATATTCCCAAAAAATATAATTTGAGGACTTTGAATATAAAGACACCAAGAAAAAATATTTTTTTGTTTTATCAATATATAGAAATTTTAATGTCAACTTTCCAAATAATTAGAATCTTAAAAGAAAAAAAAATTAACTTAGTTTTTACGACTGGCGGTTATATATCAGCACCTACTATTGTTGCTTCAAAGCTTCTCAGGATACCTATCATTATTCATGAATCAAATGTAATTCCAGGAATGGTCACGAAATATTTTGGTTTTTTATGTAACTATGTTCTTTTAGGATTTAAGAAAACAAATTCCTATTTAAAAAATTGCAAAACTATTTTCACTGGAACACCTTTAAGAGAGCAATTCTATAAATTTAATTTTTTGCCAGAATGGGTTCCAAAAGGGAATGGCCCTCTTTTGATTGTTATGGGAGGAAGTCAAGGAGCAAAAGCTATAAATCAAATTCTTTACGAATCTCTAGAATTTTTAATAAAAAAACAGTTTCGGATAGTTCATATCATTGGCGAATCTAATCAACAACCTTTTCATTTAAAAAACTCCAAAAATTATATTCAAAAGAAATTTACTAATGAAATAGCAGCTTTAATTCAAAACTGTGATCTTGTAATATCAAGATCTGGTGCAGGAACTATCAATGAACTAATAGAGGCTGAAAAACCTTCAATTTTAATTCCATATCCAGATTCTAAAAATAATCATCAGGAGAAAAATGCAATGATTCTTGCTGAAAGTGGAGGCTCAGTTTTAATCAATCAGAATAAAATTTCTAAAGAAGTTTTTGAAGAAACTCTAGAAAGAATTTTTAAAATAAAAACAAAAAAGGGAAAAAACCATTATGAAATATTAGATCTTATGAAGAAGAATATGGAAAATAATATTAAAATTAAATCTAAAAATGAGATTAAAAAATTTATTAATTATTTTTTAAAGGAATTCTGAATTTCTCTACATAAAAGAGTGTTATTTTTCCTATTCTGCAAACTTATTCTTGCCCACTTTTCGTCAAGAAATCTAAATGAAGTGCATTCTCTAAGCAATATTCCCTTATTTTCTAAGTATTTTATATTTGGCGACAAGGATGTTTTACTTTCTATTAAAAAGAAGTTTGTTGAAGAGTTGTGAACTTTAAGGTTCTCTATTTTTGATAATTTTTCAAATACTCTCTTTTTTTCAATATTTATCCAGTTGTGAATCTTTTTTGTCCACTGATCATAGAATTTCTTATTACTTAGTAGATCAATTCCGGCTTTGATAGCAAATGAATTTAAAGGCCAAGGATCTCTATTTATTTCCCATTGTTTAAGTTTTTTCGATGAGCCAATAACGTAACCTAATCTAAGACCAGGAATATTGAAGATTTTGGTCAAGCTTCTCAAGACTAATAAATTATCAAATCTTTGGGTTAATGGTATTAAAGATTCTTTCTCTCCATTAGGTGTTATCGATAAGAAAGCTTCATCACAGATAACTAATTTATATTTTTTCACAACTTCTTCCAATGAATTCTTTTCCCATAATTGGCCCGTAGGGTTATGTGGATTTGTTATCCACATAACATCACCATTTGGATTAAGCGGAAATGATTGAGGAAAAATATCATTCCAGTTTTTTGGTAATTCGCAATGTACAAAATTGCTATTCCAACAATTTAAAGATCTTTCATAATCAACAAATGATGGAGAAGGAATACAAGTTATTCCAAATTTGGATGCTTCATAACCTGCCCAGGTTATTAGTTCAGAAGCTCCATTCCCAGGTAATACGTTGTCTGGATTTATCCCATGAAATTTGCCGATTATTTCTTTCAGATCATTCAAGTTTCTTTCTGGGTAATATCTAAAGCCAAGATTATTAATTTCCGCATTTATTGAATCTATTAGTATTTGAGGGGGGTCAAAGGGTACTAATGATGCACTTGCATCAATGATTTCGGAGGGTAATAAATTTAATTTTTTCGCAGTTGCATATACATTTCCACCATGCTTTAAGTTTGATCCTTGCATGGCTAACGTTGAGTAATCATGATGTTCAGTTTTGTTCATTATTCATTCTCTAATTTTATTCAATCCATTTTAAATCTGATCCAATTGCATCTTTTATATTAGATAATTGATGGTTATTGAGTTGCTTTATAATTCCCTCAAGTATATCTGGTACTAATTGTGGACCCTTATATATCCATCCTGTATAAAGTTGAATTAATGATGCTCCAGAACAAATTCTTTCCCAAGCTGACTCTGGACTATCTATTCCACCAACGCCAATTAAAATAATCTTTTTATCAATATTATGTATGTGTTTTATTATTTGATTTGCTTTTTTTTGTAGAGGCCTTCCACTTAATCCTCCATTCTCTTGAGAGAGTAATAATCCGGTTTGTCTGATCTTTCTATTTTCAAGACCTAATCTATCAATGCTGGTGTTTGTAGCAATTATTCCATCGATATTTTCCTCGATTATTAATTGGCAAATATCTTCAATATCTTTAAGGCCTAAATCTGGCGCAATTTTTACAAATAATGGTGGACAATTAGGTAAGTTTTTAATTTCTCTAAGAAGTTCTTTAAGTAGAATTGGATCTTGCAACTTTCTAAGTCCTTCAGTATTTGGAGAACTAACGTTTATTGCTGCGTAATCACAATATGGAATTAATAATTTTAGAGAAGTTAAATAATCATCTTTTGCTTGAGATAAACCTGTAATTTTTGATTTCCCGAAATTTATCCCTAAACAAATATTCTCCCTGTTTTTTTTAAACTCAATACCTTGTTCAAGAAAGTTTTTAACAAGATTTTCAGCACCATTATTATTAAAACCCATTCTATTTAATGCCGCCTCTTCTTCTGCTAATCTAAACAACCTTGGTTTGGGATTACCTGCTTGGGCAAATTTAGTGACTGTACCAAGTTCAGCAAATCCAAAACCAAAATTTTTCCAAATGTTTGCGGCATTTCCATTTTTGTCAAAACCCGCAGCTAAACCAACTGGATTACAAAAATTTATTCCACATATGTTCTGAGTTAACCTTTGGTCAGTTATAGAAAATTCTTCATTTAGATTTTTTAGGATATGTGAAACTAATGGCCAATTATATTTTCTTGAACTGAATGATAGAAGGTTAAGAGATAAATTAGTTAAATATTCTGCATCGATTCCTGAATCTTTTTTTAGTATAGGAGTAACCAAGTTTTTATAAAGATTCTTAAATCCCCCCTTTTGTTCATTCATAAAAAATCAAGATTCTTTTTTTCTATTATCCAATATTTTTCACCTTTAGGAATCAATATCCAATTACGCCATTCAAAAGGAGAATATTGTTTTATCTTTAAGTGGTTTTCTTCCCCTAATAAGTTAGTTAGTTCTGGTGAACTTAACAAGTATTTTTTTTCTGCAAATTTTTGAATCAATTCATTTCTTGAAAATAATTCTTGAATTTTTGAAGGCGCACTTTTTTCAAAAAATTCTACTGAAGATTCAGACTCTTTTGAGTTACTTTTTAGAGATATACCTTTGCTATAATTAGTCGCGATTTGATCTACCCTATCATTTTGTTTGTCACCGCTATGGCCTTTAACATATTCCATTACAAGACCATTAATTCTTAATTGATCAATTTTTTGCCATAAATCAAGATTTTGAACTGATTTTCCAGAGCTTGTTTTCCATCCATTTCTCTTCCAATTAATAATCCATTTTGTATACCCTTCTATGACATATTTGCTATCAGTTCTTAATTTAAAGTTTTCTTTTAATTTAAAGGTATTTAATTTTTCAAGTGTTTTTATAGCCGCAGTGAGTTCCATTCTATTATTAGTAGTATTTTGCTCGGAACCACCTATTTCTAATTCACTTTTGTCGTCAAAAATGATTAGACCACCCCAACCACCTGGACCTGGATTACCACTACAGGCTCCGTCTGTTGCAGCTTCAATTGCAATACTATCAATATTCATAATTTTTAAAGCCGATATAAAGTCTATCGGCTTGAAAAAATATTCTCTTACTTAAGTGTAACTTTACCGCCAGCTTCTTCAATCTCTTTCTTTAAAGATTCAGCATCTGCTTTAGCAATTCCTTCTTTTACTGTTTTTGGAGCAGATTCAACAAGTGCTTTTGCATCTCCAAGACCTAGCCCAGTTGCATTTCTTACTACCTTAAGCACTTTGATTTTTGCAGCTGCATCAAAGCTTTCGAGAACTACATCAAATTCAGTTTTTTCTTCAGCAGCTCCACCATCTGCGTCACCGCCAGCTGCTCCTGGAGCTGCCATTACTACACCTGCAGAAGCTGCAGCAGATACACCAAAAGCCTCTTCAATTTGCTTTACAAGCTCAGATGCTTCTAAAAGTGATAGAGATTTTAATGATTCAAGAATTTCTTCAGTTTTTGCGGACATTTTCTTAAAAGTTAATTAGGTTTTGAATTTAGGATTCTGATTTTTCAGAATGTTGTTTAAGTGATCTAGCAAGTCCAGAAGGTACTTCATTAATAGAGATTGCAATTTTTGTTGCAACGCCATTAAGAGCGCCAGCAATTTTTGCCATCAATACTTCTTTAGATGGAAGACTTGCAATTTCTTTTATTTCAGAATCGCTTAGAAGTCTGCCTTCAAATAAAGCTCCTTTGGTTTCGGATTTTTTGGTGTCTTTTTGAAAAGATTGGATAGCTTTTACAGCACCACCAACATCTTCTTTGATTAAGACAAAAGCATTTGTTCCGGTCAGTAAAGATTCAAGATCGTTCCAATTACTATCTCCATCAATAGCTTTACGCATTAATGAATTTTTAGTAACTTTGCAAATGCCGTTAGTTGTTTGCAATCTAGATCGCAAATCTGACATTTCTTTGATAGTTAAACCTTTATAGTCAAGAACTACAGCCATTTCCGAGTCGTTTAATAGAGATTTAATCTCAGTAACGATTTGTTGCTTATTCTCTAGTGTTCGGCCCATTGATGTTTTTGGATCGTGATTTAGGGAGAGCAGGAAATGCGGCAAAGTCCTTTTAAAGAGGCCGCTTTTATTAGATCCAAAAAGAAATAATTTAAGACGAGTCCTCGGTAGGAATTAAAAATTTAGAATAACTAAATCAACCTACTTTCTTTGGCCGTATTATTGCACTTTAAATTATACTACAAAGCGTTAACCTTCAGGTTGGTAATCTTGTACAGCATTTATATCTACTTGAACTGAAGGCCCCATTGTTGAAGTTACATAAAAAGTTTTCCAATATTTTCCCTTAGCTCCACTTGGTTTATTTTTATCAATTGATTCTTGTAAAGTTTTTAAGTTGTCAAATAGAGCCTCTTTTGTGAAACTTGCTTTTCCAAAGCGGACATGAACGATTCCAGCCTTATCTGCTCTAAATTCGAGCTTACCAGCTTTGAATTCTTTTATCGCATTAGCAATGTCATTAGTTACTGTTCCAGCTTTAGGATTAGGCATTAAACCTCTAGGTCCTAAAACTCTTCCTAATTTTGCAACTTTTGGCATCATATCTGGAGTTGCAATAAGTAGATCAAACTCCATATTTCCTTTGTTGATGCTTTCCACAAGATCTTCTTCTCCAAATAAATCTGCACCAGCAGCCTTAGCCTTCGATACATTCTCACCGCTTGTAATTACAGCAATTTTGATGCTTTGGCCAGTACCATTTGGTAATGCAACAGTGGTCCTTAATTGTTGATCAGTATATTTTGGATCAATACCTAAACGTATATGTGCTTCAATAGTTTCATCAAATTTTGCATTAGCATTTTCCTTGATAATACTAAGAGCTTCAAGTGGTGCGTAAATGCGATCTTCTATCTTTGTTGATAGAGCCGCCATTCTTTTGGATAGTTTTTTCATAATAATATTGGGTGCAAACGGTTATTAAATAACCTCCCCTAAATAGTGAGAAATTTTGTATTGAACTTAATCAGTGATAGAGACGCCCATATTACGAGCAGTACCCTCAATTACTTTCATTGCTGATTCAACACTAGAACAGTTTAAATCAGGAAGCTTAGTTTTGGCTATTTCTTCTAATTGTGATTTACTTATATTCCCAACAGAGCCTTTTGCGGATTCACCTGATCCTTTCTCTATACCAGCTGCTTTTGTTATTAAGACGGAAGCAGGAGGTGTTTTTGTGATGAAAGTAAAGCTTCTATCTTCAAAAACAGAAATCTCGACTGGAATTACAAAACCTGCTTTATCTTGTGTCCTTGCGTTGTATTCTTTACAAAATGCCATGATATTGACACCATGTTGTCCTAAAGCTGGCCCTACAGGAGGAGCAGGATTTGCTTTGCCTGCCTGTAGAGCAAGCTTGATAACTGCAACAATTTTTTTTGCCATTAGATTAGAGAATTTAAGCTGAAGTAGAAAATCATAATTTTACTCGATAAACATGAACAATTAGAAATTAATTTTGTTTATTGATTTGGGAGAATTCTAATTCTACAGGAGTCTCGCGCCCAAATATTGAAAGTAATGCTTTTAATTTATTTCTTTCTCCGGAAACTTCTATAACTTCTCCCTGGAAATCCTTGAATGGACCACTAGTTACAATGATTCTATCTTTTTCTTCAATATCTAACTTGATAACAGCTTTTTTCTCTGATGCGCGCTTAAAGATTCTATTAACTTCCTGTCTTGATAATGGTCGAGGTTTGATATGACCTCGCGATCGTCCGCTGCCTCTGCCGTCTTCTGCACCGACAAAGTTAATTACATTTGGAGTACTTTTTACAGCCATCATTGTATCTTCGTCCAAAATCATTCTTACGAGGACATAACCTGGGAAAACTTTTTCTTCAGTAGTTTGTCTGCTTCCATCTTTTTTTAACTTAATTCCAGGAGTTTGTGGAATTTCAATTTCAATGATTCGATTATTAACACCTAAAGTTACTGATCTCTGCTCAAGAGTCGCTTTTACTTTTTTTTCACAGCTTGAAGCTACTTGAACTGCGTACCATCTTGCGATGCTTGTATTCGCTTTTGAAGAAGCAAGGTTTGTAGTCAATTCATTACTCATTTTTTTTTGGAAGCTTAATTAAGATTTTATTAATGGTTATTCAGGGAATATTCAACCAAAAATTAGCGAGGCTGCCCATCCATAGAATCTGCTGACAGATGCAATCGCTGCTGCAGAGAAGGATACCATAATTATAACCGCTACTGATTCGCTAAAAAGTTGTTGTTTATTTGGCCACACGACAAGTTTGAGCTCATCGTAGGTGGATCTAAAAAAATTAATCTTTTTTTTAGGTTCTTCAATTTCAGGGGAATCCTTTTTTAGAGGTTCTTTATTGGTAGTAGGACTTGTCACAAAATTTTTTTTAATTAAGTTATACGCTTTATTTTATTTTAGCTTATTGATTTACACCTCAGCTAGGTTTGAAAACTATCTCATCTTTTTTAGCGGGGTTAAGTCTAATTGCTATATTTTTTTTGCTTTTAAAGTTATCCTCTAAAAGTTTTGCAGCTAAGGGATTTTCTATTTGTCTTCTAAGTTCCCTGCTAAGTGGCCTAGCTCCGTATTCAGGTTCGTAAGAATCATTTGCAATTTTATTGATAACTTTTTTGTCTATAGTAATATTTATTTTCTGTTCAAGAAGCAGGTTTTTTAAATCTTCTGTTTGTAAAATTATTATTTGTTGAAGTTCATCAATAGATAATGGATTAAACCTTACTACTTCATCAATTCTATTTAAAAATTCAGGTCTAAAAATTGACGATAATGTATTACTAATGGAATCATCTAGAGTTTGTTGATCTTTTTCTAACTTTCCCTCATTTTTAGAAATCTTTTGTGAATATTCCAAAATAGATTTACCAGCTAAATTACTTGTCATAATGATTACGGTATTTTTAAAATCTACGGTCCTTCCTTGAGAGTCAGTTAATCTGCCTTCATCTAAGACTTGTAAAAGGACATTAAATACTTCAGTATGTGCTTTTTCTATTTCATCAAGAAGTATTACTGAATAGGGTTTACGTCTTATTGCTTCAGTTAATTGACCTCCTTCTTCATAACCAATATAACCTGGAGGAGCTCCCAAAAGTCTTGCTACGGCATTTTTCTCCATATATTCACTCATATCTAATCTTAAAAGTGCGTCTTCTTCATCAAATAAAGCTGTTGCTAGAGATTTTGCTAATTCGGTTTTACCAACACCAGTTGGACCCATAAATAAAAAAGAGCCAATAGGTCTTTTAGGACTTTTCATGCCAACGCGAGCTCTTCTAATTGCAGCAGAAACAGCCTCTATAGCTTTTTCTTGTCCAATAACTTTTTCACTTAGTTCTGTTTCTAGATTGATTAATTTCTTACGTTCATTTGAAACTACTTTGGAGATAGGAATTCCTGTAATTTTTGAGATAACATCTGCAATATCATCAGATTCCACTTGATATTTGAAAGGGAAATTTCTATTTTTCTTTATTTTATTAAAGTTCTCTTCAACTTTTTGTATTTGATTCTCTATTTCACTTAACTCTTCTTCAAGCTTTTCTAAATAATCCAGATCATTTTCGATTTCGCGATTTGATTTATCTTTAATTTGTTTAATTAGTTTATCTTCTTCTTTCATCAAAATAGATAAATGCTCCATTTCTTCCCGCAAATTGTTCCAATTATCCAAAAGAACGTTCAATTTTTCCTCTGATTGTTCTCTCATATTCAATAGCTTTTCTTGAGCTTCGTTATTTTCTCCTTGCAAATTATTTAGTTTTTCATTAATAGTATGAAGTTTATTTTCTTGTTGGAGAATTATTTGAGGCCTTTCATTAGACTCAATTTTTAACTGTGCAGCTGCTTCATCAATTAAATCTATTGCTTTATCAGGAAGACATTTATCGCTGATATATCTGGCGGCTAATTTTGCGGAATAGTTTACAGCCTCTTCGGAAATTTTTATGCCATGATGTGATTCATATTTCTTTTTGATACCTCGCAGTATTTTTGCACTTAATTCTACTGAAGGTTCATTAACAGAAATCTTTTGAAAGCAATTATTCAATGCCTGATCTTTTTCAATAGTTTCACGAAATTTCTCAGGTGTTGTTGTACCAATACATCTAAGTTCTCCTTCAGCTAGTAAAGGTTTTAAGATGTTACTAATGTCGGTAGAAGATCTGTCAGAACTTAATATTGAGTGAATTTCATCGATAAATAGAATCATTCCTTGGCTTGGATTGTTTAGCTCCTGCATTATTAAGCTTAGTCGTTCCTCTAGTTGGCCTCTAAATTTTGTCCCCGAAACTAAAGCACCTAAGTCAAGTGAAATAATTTTTAAGTCTTTTAGAGAATCAGGCACTTTTTTTTCTACAATTAATTGTGCAAGTAATTTTGCAATTGAGGTTTTTCCAACTCCAGGATTGCCAATAAGTATGGGATTATTTTTGTTTCTCCTGCAGAGAACCCTCATTAAATTATTGATCTCATTTTCTCTTCCTAAAACGGGATCCAGTAACCCTTTTTTAGCTGATTCTGTTAAATCTTTTCCATAAATTGAAAGAGCATTTTCATCTTTCCCAACTTGTTTTTTGGTTTCAAGTTGAAGTTCATTTTTAGGTATAGGAACAATAGATTTTTCAAATTTTTCTTCTTTTACTAAAGTCTTTTTGTTTGATTCAAAATTAGATTGATTATTTATCTCAATTACGTTTTTATAATTGAAAGAATCTTTTGATTGATTGATATTTGGGAAAAACTTTAATTCCTCCTCTAATTTTTCCATTGAAAGATTGCCTTCTTCAAAAACATAATTTCCAATTCTTAAATCCCTTCCAAGAGCAATTAGTAAATGAGGGATTTCTATTAATCTCGATCCCCATTGAATTTTAATCTGATTCGCATTATCTAATAAAATTTCTAAATCTTCTCCTATAGTAAAAATATCTGACTCATTTGTTGGGGTCTCTTCTAAGAAATCTTCTGTTATATCCAAAACTGTATCTTGGTCAATTGATAATTTTTCTATGAAAGCAAAGAATTCACTTGATGAGAACAATGTATGAATTATATGTTCAATATTAAATTCGCTATGGTCCCATTTTTTTGCGGTTTCTTCCCCTAATAAAAGAAGATTCCAACTGATATCGCTAAAAAGTTCAGGACTGGATGTAAGTGTTTCTCTCATAAACTATAAAAGCTATAGTTGATTATTAATTAATATTCTAAATAGTATTTGGATGAATAATCATCCCATAATTTTCAAATTGTAAGATGAATTAGAAAATTATGTTAATGGGATGGGTTGAGGGTACTCTGGAATTAATAAAGCGTCAAATAATATCTAGGTTGTTCTGGAATTAAAATTATATTTGGTTAACATTTATATTTCAGGTATTAGCCAAATAGTTCAGCTATTAATAGGATTTAAATAGTAATAATTAAATTGTGAAAGAAACTATTGATTTTCTAATTGATACTATTGAAGCAAGGCAAGTCCTTGATTCAAGAGGTAATCCAACTGTAGAGGCAGAAGTATTTTTGGAATGTGGTGCGAGTGGTAGGGCAATAGTTCCCAGCGGAGCTAGCACTGGTGCTCATGAAGCACATGAATTAAGAGATGGTGGTTCAAAATATATGGGAAAAGGTGTTTTGAACGCTGTTAATAAAATTCATGAAACAATATCTCCGGCTTTATGTGGTTTATCAGCCTTAGATCAAACTGCAGTAGATAAATTAATGATTGAAATTGATGGAACTTCTAATAAGTCAAACCTTGGAGCAAATTCAATCCTTGCAGTAAGTCTTGCAACTGCCAGAGCATCAGCAAATGCTTTAGATATTCCCCTATATAGGTATCTTGGAGATCCATTATCCAATCTTCTTCCAGTCCCGTTGATGAATGTAATAAATGGAGGTGCTCATGCACCAAATAGTCTTGATTTTCAGGAATTTATGCTTGTCCCACATGGAGTGAAAAATTTCAGTGAATCATTAAGAATGGGTACTGAAATTTTTCACTCATTAAAATCATTACTTGATCAAAAAGGTCTATCTACTGCTGTAGGCGATGAGGGCGGATTTGCACCTAATTTGTCATCAAGCGAAGAAGCAGGGGACTTATTATTAGAAGCAATTCAAAAAGCAGGATTTAAGCCTGGTGAACAGGTTTCTTTAGCTTTAGATGCTGCCAGCACTGAATTTTATAGTGATGGAATCTATAAATATGAAGGGAAAAGTTTAAATAGTTCTGAAATGATTTCATATCTTTCAAGATTAGTTTCTAATTATCCAATAGTTTCAATAGAGGACGGTTTAGCAGAGGATGATTGGGAGGGTTGGTCAGAGTTAAACAAAGAATTAGGAAATAAAGTTCAGCTTGTAGGTGATGATTTATTCGTTACTAATACAGAAAGGTTACGGAAAGGGATAATTGAAAAATCTGCTAATTCAATCCTAATAAAGGTAAACCAAATTGGAACATTAACTGAAACTTTGGAAGCTATTGAGTTAGCTAAAATGTCAGGTTTCACAAGCGTTATTAGTCATAGAAGTGGTGAGACTGAAGATACAACAATTGCAGATTTATCTGTCGCCACAAGATCGGGTCAGATCAAGACCGGCTCTTTGAGTAGAAGTGAAAGGATTGCAAAATACAATAGGCTTTTAAAAATTGAGGAGGAATTGGGAAATCAAGCAAGATTCGCTGGAGATTTAGGTTTAGGTCCCAAAAATATTTAGTTTTTTTAGCGCTTAAGTTTTTCTAAGCGTGAGCCTTTTCTCATACTTAATTGGCATTTTATCCAATCAATACTTATTGGTAGTGCAAATAATAGTGGCAACAATGCAAAATTATTTTGTTTATTGGTTACAAGTAAAGCAGATGCAATTGATAAGCTTCCTATAAGAATTGAATGGCCTAAAGTTTTCTGAGCAGTAAACATTTTTTTGAATTGCCTATCAGACTCTCCCATTCTTATTTGCAATTGTAAATCGCCCTGTTCTAATCTTTCTAAACTTTCATCAATTCTCTTGGGAATTCCAACAGCTTTAGATCCTAGTTCGCCTACCTGCCTTCCAAATTGGTTAATTAAATCGTTCGGAGTTTGATTATTTGAAGTCATAAGTTCTATTAAATAAGGCTTGGTAACTGATACAAGGTTAAACCCTGGATTAAGCATTCTACCAACTCCCTCAAAAGTTGATAAAGCTCTCATCACAAAGATTAAATCTACTGGCAGTTGAAATGGTGTTTCATAAACAAGTTCGTATAAATCTCCAGATAATTTTTCAATAATATTTGGACTAAATGGCGGAGTTAAAGCTTCTTTAAGCATTAATCTGACTAATCTTCTGACTGGTCCTACATCAATATTTTTTGAAATTAGCCCAGCTTGTTGTAATTGACCAACGAGTGATGACGCGTCCCTAAGAGCAGCAGCCTTAACCATCCCCCCTAATCTTGTTTGAAGATTATTTGAGATATTGCCCATCATACCAAAATCATAAAAAATCAATTTACCTTCATTTGAAACTGCTAGATTTCCTGGATGAGGGTCTGCATGAAAAAAACCGTAATTTACTAATTGTTTTAAGTAGCTGATTGCACCTATTTCTGCAATTTTAGGCAAATCAATTTTTTGAGATTGTAATTTTTCTAAATCGCTTATTTTTGTTCCTGCTAGATAACTTAAACAAAGCACTTTTTCACTGCTCATATCCCAAATTACTTCAGGAACTTCAACATTTTCATCATCAAGAAATTGCTGTCTAAATCTTGCTGCATATTGTGCTTCACAATTAAAATCAAGCTCTTTCATGAGAACTTTCCTACACTCCTTAGCAATCTCAACCCAGTTTCTACCTCGACTCCAATTTTTATTTTTCTGCAATAATCCTGCTATTTGCTGCATTATGCCCAAATCGATAATAAATAATTCTTTTAAATTGGGTCTTTGCACTTTAAATACTACTTCTTTACCATCTTTTAAAGTCGCTTTATGAACCTGAGCTAGTGATGCTGATCCAACCGGATCACATATTATTTGATCTATTTCATTAAACTTAGACCCTAGTTCATCTCTTATAGTTTCTTCAACTTGCGCATATGAAAAATTAGGAACTTGATCCTGCAATTTAGACAACTCCTGTATCCAGGTATTAGGAATTAAATCAGGTCTCGCTGATAATAATTGGCCAATTTTAATAAATGCTGAACCAAGTTTTATTAATTGATTAGTAAACCACCTAGCTCTTTTAATTTGGACCCTACTTTTTTCATTATTCTTAGTTTGGAAAATTGTAAATCTAATATTATCTATCCATAAATTTATTAAAAGCGAAATCAGAGTTATCCAAATAAGAAAGGCTCTCTTAAATTTTTTTAAACGATAATGAAGAATGTGATAACTCATTTAATTTGATTATTTATGGTTTTATTAAAGAGATCAATTTGCTTATTGATACCTTCAATTTCATTTAAAGCTTTTTTTATTTTGGAATCTTGATAAGTATTTGTAGACTCATTTTCTTTAATATTTTCACCTTTTTCCATTCTTGAGGCTTCTTCGATAATGGATTCTTTCAAATTATCAAATTCTTTTTTGAGAATTTCTGGAGCATCCTGAGCAATATTTGTTGCTTCTTCAATTTTTTCAACCAATATCTCGTTCAATTTTTCGGTTACTTTCTTAATGGCAGCTTTTAAAAGGTAATCTGAATTGTTCATGAAAAATATAATGTTTCTACGGCAATTGATTTTTCGATATGACCTAATAATAGATCAATACAGAACATTTCACGTCACTAATCGTTTTGATAAGAAATTTTTTATGTTTTTCCTATGTAAGTTTGTTTCTATATTATGCTTTTTTCTCTTTTTTCTTTTAACTTATATCTATACAAAGGTTTAGGTATTTAAATTAAAAATATCTTCTAACCAAGAACTCATCTAATAAACTACTAAAAAGGAGTTTTTAAAAATTGGAAATTATTGAGTCAGATGTAGTTATTATCGGAGGCGGGCCGGCCGGATGTACTTGCGCACTCTATACATCTCGTTCAAACTTAAAGACAGTAATTTTAGATAAAAATCCATCTGTTGGCGCCTTAGCAATAACTCATCAAATTGCAAATTATCCAGGTGTTCCTGTTGATATAAGTGGTGAGGAATTACTTACTCTAATGAGAGAACAGGCTGTGCAATACGGCACAGACTATAGAAGAGCACAAGTGTTTGGAATAGATGCTAGTGGAGAATGGAAAATAGTGTATACACCCGAAGGCACATTCAAAGCTAAAGCACTTGTACTTGCAAGTGGAGCCATGGGTAGGCCTGCATCATTTAAGGGAGAAGCGGATTTTCTTGGCAAAGGAGTAAGTTATTGTGCTACATGCGATGGAGCTTTTTATAAAAATAGAGAAGTTGCCGTTGTTGGAGTGAACAAGGAGGCAATTGAAGAGGCAACTGTTCTAACTAAATTTGCATCAACCGTGCATTGGATTACATCAAGTGATCCTAAATCAGATAATGAAGAAGCTATGGAATTGATGGATAATTCAAATATAAAACATTGGAGTAGAACAAGATTATTGGAAATATTGGGTGATGATATGGGTGTAAATGGGGTTGTTGTCAAAAATAAGCAAGAAGAAAATCCAATAAATTTAAATTTAGATGGAGTGTTTGTCTATATGAGTGGTTCAAAGCCGATTACTGATTTTTTAGGGGATCAAATTGCTTTAAAAGAAGATGGAGGAGTTATTGTGGATGACTTTATGTCTACAAACTCTGATGGAGTATGGGCTATTGGAGATATAAGAAATACACCATTTAAGCAAGCCGTAGTTGCGGCTTCTGATGGATGTATTGCCGCAATGTCAATTGATAGATATTTAAATAGTCGAAAAAATATAAGAGTAGATTGGATTCATTCTTAAAATAAATATTTTTCTTAAATTTAAAGCGGTGTTGCTTCAGAAATATAAGCTACTCCTCCGTAGTAGCTTAAATCGTCCCTGATGTTATCTCTCATTTTATCTATTAATTCCTGCTCACAAAAAACAATTACATGAGCATTAGCTCCTAATCCTGTAAATTCCATATCTTCAGTAACAACTCTTTCAGGCCCTCTGCCTGTTGCGTGTTTCATAACTGTATATCCAGGAACATTAGCTTTTTCCAATGTTTTAATAATTGCATCTAGTTCTCTTTCACTAAATATCAAGTCTAATCTTTTCATTTTTATAGAGAGGAAAGTGGGATAATGTTATTTACTAAACTCATATATATTGGAATGCCGATAACTATATTGAATGGGAAAGTTAGACCTAGTGTAGTTGAAATATAAAAACTAGATTTAGCTTCTGGGACTGTCATCCTCATTGCTGCAGGAACTGCAAGATATGAGGCGCTTGCACATAAAACCACAAATAAAAGTGCGTTGCCAGGTCCTAAAGATAAAAATCTTGCAACGAAAACACCAATAAATGCGTTAAACAAAGGCATAAAAATGGCAAAGCCGATCAAGAACGAACCCGCATTCTTAAGTCTTGGTAATCTTTGAGCAGCAACTATTCCCATATCTAATAAAAAGAAGCATTCTGCTCCATAGAATAATTGTCCAGTAAAAGGCTCCATTTTTACAATCCCTGAGGGATTACTGGAAGCAGTGAGAAATCCTACAATTAAACTTGAGAGTAATAAATAAACTGATCCATTCAAAAGTGATTCGTGTAATATTGCGCTTAGATGCATTTTTCTTGATTTTGGTCTATTTTTGGGAGCTGCAAATTTCACAAGTAATAATCCAACAATTATTGCAGGAGATTCCATTAAAGCTAAGGCGCCAACCATAAACCCATCAAAAGCTATTTTTTGACTTTCCAAAAAACTTTCTGCGGAAATAAATGTAACAGCACTAATTGAACCGTATGCTGCTGCTATTGCGGCTGAATTAAAGACATCAAACTTGAATCTTAAAATTAAAAATCCAATCAGCGGTATTACTAGTGACATAAGTATTGCAGCGCTTAAAGTAGGCAATACTTGATTTGTAAAACCACTTTTTTGTATCTCTATACCTCCTTTAAACCCTATAGCTAGAAGCAGATATAAGGAGAAGAGTTTAGGTAATGGAGCTGGTATTTCTAAATCAGATTTAAAGATTACTGATATTGCTCCAATCAAAAAGAAAAGTACTGGTGGGGCTAATACATTTTGGAGAATTGGATTTATTTCCATAAATTACGAGGTTATTTCATTTAAAGCAATTTCTAAAGCTTCTTTTCTTGTTTCAATAATGCCTTCAACTCCAAACTTAGCTAATCTGTCTTTTACTTTTTCATTAGCACCAGCAACAAATGCTTTTCTGGAATTGTTTTTTGCTTCTTGCATCATATCCTCTATTGCTAGAGTAGCCGTCACTCCAAGTCTTGGAACATCAGTGATATCTAATATCAAAACTTTGTAGTTTCGTACAAGCATCATTCTCTCAGATATACCTTTAGCTGCTCCAAAACTAAGTGGTCCTTTAAGTCTAAATAGCATTACCTCGCCTGAACATCTATCTAGTAGTGCTTTTTCGTCAGCAGGTAATACATTTTTAACTTGATCATCTTTTGATAAAGGATTATCCTCATCCATACCTTCTAGTTGAGTTTCAGTTATTGAATCAATAGTGAGCATATTTGCTATGAATACACCAACTAAAACTGCCCAAATCAAATCCCAAAAAACAGTCATTAGAAGTACTCCATACATAACGACTGAAGTTTTTAAAGATAATTTGTGAGCCCTCCTCAAGAATCCCCAATCAATTATATCTAAACCAACTTTTATAAGAATTCCTGCTAGCAACGCAGTTGGTATTTGCTCTGCTAAAGGTCCTGCGCCAACTAAAACTATCAACAACACAACTGAGTGAACCATACCAGAAATGGGAGTTGACCCTCCAGATTTAACATTTATAACTGTTCTCATTGTTGCTCCCGCCCCAGGTAAACCTGAAAACAGACCTGCAATAGCATTTCCTATTCCTTGACCAATAAGTTCTCTATCTGAATTATGTTTTGTTTGAGAAATATTATCTGCTACTAGGGATGTCAGTAAAGAATCAATTGCGCCAAGTACTGCGAGTACTAATCCTGCCTTAAAAATAATTGGGAAATATTGATTAAAACTAGGGAAATTTAAAGATGGAACTCCCCTTGGAATTTCTCCAATTCTGTCTATTGCTCCATCTCCAAAAATTAATATTGATATTGGAGTTACTATCAATAAGGCTAAGAGAGGAGAAGGGACCCATTGACTTATTTTTCTAGGAGTTAGAAATACTATACCTAGAGTCATTACCGCTACTCCAATAGCAGCACCATTGGGCTGGAAATTTGAAAATACAGTAGATAAAGATTCGACTACTCCACCTCGAGTACTAATTCCTAGCAATGGCCCAATTTGAAGAGCAATAATGATTACTCCAATACCAGACATGAATCCCGAAACAACAGAATATGGAACCAAAGTAATATATTTACCTAGTTTTAGAATTCCGAATAATATTTGTAGTAAGCCGCCGATTACTACCGCTGCCATCACTAAAGGTAAAATTTGACCTGCAGATAGATCTCTTGGAACCCCCACTGCTGCTAAGCCTGCTACTACACCGGCAACAGTTACACTCATGGGACCGGTAGGTCCACTAACTTGAGCAGGTGTTCCGCCGAATAATGCAGCTAAAAAACCAACTACTACTGCCCCATATAGTCCATAAATTGCTCCCCCAGGTCCTAAAGCGGCATTACCAAAAGCAAGGGCGAGAGGTAAAGCTACCACTGCAGCTGTGATCCCCCCAAGAATATCGCCCCTCACATTATCTAGATTAAATCCATTAATTATTTTCAAAGATACTCTCCTTAAAATAAATACTTAACTAAAAGATATTATCTCTTTATGACGTAAAATTGTGAAAATTGGAGATTGTGCAAAATATATTTGTAACTTTTTATTCTTTTAATTAAGATAATTAAGTTAATTTTCCTGAACAAAACTAGTCTCTAATTGATTTATATGCGAGGCAAGCGATTAATGTATTAGATAAATATTTTTTAACTTAAATAATATTCAAATGAATTCGATTATTCGCCCAAGAAGATTAAGAAAAACTGAGGCAACTAGAGAAATGGTAAGAGAAAACTATTTAAACGCTTCGGATTTTATATATCCATTATTTATTCATGAAAAAGATTTTAAAGAGGAAATTTCGGCAATGCCAGGAACCTTTAGATGGGATATGGATGGCTTAATAAAGGAGGTTATTAGAGCATGGGAATTGGGAATAAGGTGTGTGGTTCTTTTCCCGAAAATAAACGATAGTTTAAAAACTGAAGATGGAGCAGAGTGTTTTAATGAAGATGGTTTAATTCCTAAAGCTATTCGAATATTAAAAAAAGAGATTCCAGAAATGGCAATAATGACAGATGTTGCCTTGGACCCATACTCGTGCGATGGACATGATGGATTAGTAGATGAAACTGGAAAAATTTTAAATGATGAAACAATTGAAATTTTAAAAAAGCAAGCTTTAACTCAAGCTAGAGCCGGAGCAGATTTTATTGGTCCTAGTGACATGATGGATGGAAGAGTTGGAGCAATTAGGACTGCTCTTGATAGTAAAGGATTTAGTGATGTAGGTATTATTAGTTATACAGCTAAATATTCATCTGCTTATTATGGTCCGTTTAGAACTGCTTTAGATTCAGCTCCAAGAAAAAATAGTAAAAAAATAATTCCAGATAATAAGTCTACATATCAAATGGACCCTGCTAATTCAAAAGAAGCTTTAATTGAATCTGCATTGGATCAGTATGAAGGAGCTGATATTTTGATGGTAAAACCAGGAATTTCATATTTGGATATTGTTTATAGACTAAGCACTTTTTCAAATAAACCCATAGCTGCATACAACGTTAGTGGGGAGTATTCCATGGTAAAGTCTGCAGCTATGAAGAACTGGATTAATGAAAAAGATATTGTTTTAGAAACTTTGCTTAGTTTTAAAAGAGCAGGAGCAAAATTAATACTTACTTATCATGCTTGTGATGCATCTCAATGGTTGCAGGATACTTAAAAACTCATTATTAATAAAAATTTGGTTTATTCTTAGACTAGTAATAAATTAACTACTTTGTTTTGAAGTTTTCACAAGGAGTAAATAGGATTGGTCACATTGCACTAAGAGTAGAGAATCTCGAAAGGGCTAAATCTTTTTATATTAATTTGGGTATGAATTTGATTTGGGACGATAAAGATTGGTCTTATTTAGAAGCTGGTGAAGGTAAAGATGGACTTGCGTTGTTAGGCCCTAGCTATAAAGATGCAGGACCCCACTTTGCTTTTCATTTTGAAAATAAAAAAGAAGTGGAAAATATTCAAAATGATCTAAAAAATTCTGGTGTAAAAGTTGGTCCTTTACATGAACATAGAGATGGAACAGCATCTTTTTATATGAAGGATACTGAAGGAAACTGGCTAGAGATGCTTTATGTTCCTCCTGAAGGGATTCAATCGAATGTTTGATCCTTTTTTCTATGCAAGATAAAAGTTATTCTAAAAAATCATCTTCATATAACACCTTAGAAGAAGAATCTATAAGCCTTTTAGAGTGGGATTCATTAAAAACGCATTTATCTTCATTCGCCTCAACTGAAATGGGTAAACGAGCAATTTTAAGTTTCGGTATTCCAACAGAATACGAATCATCTAAAAGCCTTTTGAATGAAACTGTTGAAATAAATGAGCTGGAAAATAAATTAGATAAATCAATTAGTTTTTCTGATGTTTTTGATATTAGTAGAAATATTGAAATTTGTTCCAAGGGAGGTGTAATTTCATCTTCTGAATTGTTAGAAATAGCGAAAACAATTGCAGCCGCAAGGAATTTAAAAAAAATCTTATTAGATTTTGAACAGAGGCCTTATATTTCATCATTTACAAAAAATTTAATTGACCATCAGAATATCGAAACGATTTTTAAAAAAGGCATTGAATCTAATGGAAGGATTTCAGACAATGCTAGTAATGAACTATCTATTCTTAGAAAAGAATTATTATCTAAGAAACTTGAAAGAAAAATATTAGTTGAGAAATTTATTCAAAAGAATTTAGCTTATTTGCAAGATACTACTATTGGAGATCGATATGGTAGACCTGTTTTAGCAGTCAAAGTCAATTATATAGATAAATTTAACGGCATAATTCATGACTCTTCATCTTCAGGAAATACAGTATATTTTGAGCCTGAAAGTGTAGTAAATAAAGGCAATAGGATTGCTTCTTTAGAAGCCAGGATCACAGCAGAAGAATTTAAATTGCTTAAGAAATGGTCCCAAGTTGTAAGTGAAAATTCAGAAAATCTTATTGAAATGGGATCCATTTTATTGAGATTAGAAAATGCTTTAACTCGTTCAAGATATTCGAAATGGATTGGAGGCAAAACTCCTAAGTTTGAGAAAAATCCTATTATTTCTTTAATTGGTTTTTCTCATCCGTTACTGATTTGGGAACACAAGAAAAAAGGAGCCCCTCCCCCAGTGGCTGTCGATTTTCATATAAATAGAAATATTAAGGTTGTAGCTATTACAGGCCCAAATACTGGAGGTAAAACCGCAGCTTTAAAAGGGTTGGGTTTGTCTTTACTTATGGCTAGAGCAGGATTATTGATACCCTCAACTAATAATCCTATTATCCCTTTTTGTCCAAAAATATATGTGGATATAGGAGATAATCAATCATTAGAAGAAAATCTTTCTACCTTCAGTGGGCATATATCCCGCATAAAAAAGATATTAGATTTACTTGATAATAAGAAAGGATTATCAGTTGTTTTGTTAGATGAGATTGGATCTGGTACAGATCCTCTTGAAGGAAGTGCTCTTGCGATGGCTTTATTAAAAGAATTTGCAAATAAATCTGATATCACTTTAGCAACTACACATTATGGCGATATTAAGGCTTTAAAATATAATGACTCAAGATTTGAAAACGTATCAGTTGCTTTTGATGAAGATTCTTTAAAGCCAAAATATATACTTAACTGGGGTATCCCTGGGAGAAGTAATGCTTTATCAATTTCAAAGAGAATAGGTCTCGATGAAAGCATACTCAATGAAGCTGCAAATTATTTAAAGCCAAAAGAAGTTGATAATATCAATAGTATTATCAAAGGACTTGAGGAAGAGAGGATTAAACAACAAAATTCCGCAGAAGCCGCTGCAGAACTGATTGCAAGGACAGAAATATTACATGATGAACTGAAGAGAAATTATGAATATCAAAAAATAAATGCTCAAAAAATCCAGGAAATTGAAAGGTCTAAATTATCAAAACACATTGTATCAGCTAAAAAAGAGGTAATAGATTTGATTAAAAAATTAAGAGATAAAAATGTTGATGGAGAGGATACGAGAATTATTGGAAAAAGGTTAAAGGAAATTGAGACGGAACATCTAACCCAAAAAAAAATTGAAAAGTCAATATCATGGAATCCTCAGGTAGGCGATCTTGTAAAAATTAAAAGTCTAAATAGTACGGGACAAATTGTAGATTTAGATAAAAAAGGTGGTTTTTACGAAGTTAAATGTGGATCATTCAGAAGCACATTATCTATAAATGATTTTGAGGGCATCAATGGAGAAAAGCCTAATTTCCAAAGGTCAAAAATTGAGATTAAGTCTATAAGAGAAGATTTTTCTTTTTCTAAAATTAGAACGAGCAAAAATACAATTGACGTAAGAGGGTTAAGAGTTCATGAAGCCGAAATAATTATTGAGGAGAAAATTAGAAAATTTCATGGACCGCTATGGATTGTACATGGAATTGGCACAGGGAAATTAAAAAAAGGACTAAGAAATTGGTTATCAGGTTTAAATTATGTTGATAAGATTGAAGATGCAGCCAACAACGAGGGTGGACCTGGTTGCAGTATTGCGTGGATAAAATAAAATTTAAAATACCTAGATAACAATTTAATAAGCGTATTAAGTGCAATTTATTGATCAAGCAAACATTATTCTTAAAGCTGGAAAAGGTGGAAATGGAATAGTTTCATTTAGAAGAGAAAAGTTCGTTCCTGCTGGAGGGCCTTCGGGGGGGAACGGTGGCAGAGGTGGTTCAGTTATTTTGATCGCTGATAATAATCTTCAAACATTATTAGATTTCAAATTCAAACGTGAAATAATTGCTGAAGATGGATGCAAAGGAGGTCCTAATAAGAGATCAGGTGCTTCAGGTGAGGATAGAATCCTTAAAGTTCCCTGCGGTACGGAAATAAGGGATATTAAAACCGGCATAATTTTAGGAGACTTAACTAAAGATAAACAAAGTTTAACTATTGCCATTGGAGGAAGAGGTGGCCATGGTAATGCTTACTATTTAAGTAATCAAAATAGAGCCCCAGAATCATTCACTGAAGGTAAAGATGGTGAGATATGGGAGGTTCAATTAGAACTAAAACTTCTTGCAGAGGTTGGGATTATAGGTCTTCCAAATGCTGGGAAAAGTACTTTGATTTCCGTTGTATCATCTGCTCGTCCAAAAATCGCAAATTATCCTTTCACGACTCTAATACCTAACTTAGGTGTAGTAAGAAAAATTGATGGTAATGGTTGCCTTTTTGCGGATATTCCTGGATTAATATCAGGTGCAGCTGATGGAGTAGGTTTAGGGCATGATTTTTTAAGGCACATCCAAAGAACGAAGATACTTGTTCATTTAATAGATGCAATTGCAGAAAATCCTTTACATGATTTTGAGATTATTGAGAAGGAATTAAAAAAATATGGGAAAGGTCTTTTAGATAAAGAGAGGATAATAGTGTTAAATAAAATGGAGCTGGTAGATGATGATTATTTGAAAATAATTACAAAAAAGTTAGAAGATTTATCAAAAAAGAAAGTTTTAGTTATTTCTTCATCTTTAAAAAAAGGTTTATCCTCACTGCTTTCTGAAGTGTGGAAAAAGATCTAACTTAAATTAAAAATTTTTTTGTAAATAAACATACTTGATTTAATTATGAAAATTAGCCATAAATAAGATAATCCTTTAAATATAATATGAATTTCTACAGTTGTTTTGATAAACAAGGAAAAATAATAGCTAGATGTCAAACCATGCAAGAGATTGAAGTTCTTAAGAAAATGGGAAGACCGATTGTAGAAGTTAAGGAAATGAAAAATGAAGAGTCGGTGGTATGTTCTCTGACAGGTAGCCCATCAGATTTTAATATGGATTACTAAAAGATTTCAAGAATTAAAAAAAGGGCTCATTAAGCCCTTTTTTTAATGCATTATTTAATAATTAAGAAAACTTAATCGTCATAAACAAGACATTCTGGTTCATCTGGGTTGGCGTCGCAAAATAATTCCAAAGCATTAGGGTCATGTTTATCTTCCGGATGATGATCCTTATATTCTTCGAGTTCTTTTAACTCTTCAGTTAAATGTCTGACCTTTGGAAGATTGCCCTCTGCTTTTGCAGATTCGATTTCCGATTGATCTTTTTGGATGTGTTCGTCAATGGATTTCATTTTAAGCTTTTCGTACTTTAGTAGACATACATAACATAGTTAATTTCTAATGAAATTGCATTATCTATGAACTAAATAAGTGTTCATTACAACATCATTTTTTTTTGAAATTGATTTTTATATTTTTTCGGACTCTAATCTCATTATTTCCTCTAGCGATGGTAAAACTGGGATTAGTTGATTTGGGTTTAAAGGGAATAAAGCTTTGTAGTAATCTTTTTTCCATTGATTGTCGAAGCATGTCCTATTTACGTTAGATAATTTAAAGAATTTTAACCTCCATTCAATAATCTTTTCAAAACTTGATAGTTCTTTTTCAGTACATTTGAAAAGTTTGCTATATATCAATTCCCATCTTATAAGCGTTGGAAAAAGGTAAATATCTGCGTAGGTTAATTCTTCTCCAAATATCCAGTCCCCTTTATTTTTCTGTAGTAAATTTTCAATTTTATTTATAGCTGCGAAAAGATTTTGACTTGCTTTTTCATAAGC
>QCRA01000013.1 GCA_003212035.1 Prochlorococcus sp. AG-459-D04 | reverse complement strand
TCCATATTTAAATGTTGATCCAGGAACAATGAGCCCTTTCCAACATGGAGAAGTATTTGTAACAGAAGATGGGGCTGAAACCGATCTAGATTTAGGTCACTATGAAAGATTCACTGATACTGCAATGACTAGGTTAAATAGTGTGACTACAGGATCTATTTATCAATCAGTTATTAACAAAGAGAGGAGAGGTAGTTATAACGGTGGAACTGTGCAAGTAATACCTCACATAACGGGAGAAATAAGAGAAAGAATTCATAGAGTAGCGGCCAACAGCAATGCAGATATTATTATTACTGAAATTGGTGGAACAGTTGGTGATATTGAATCTTTGCCTTTTTTGGAGGCAATAAGAGAATTCAAAAATGATGTCGATAGAAATGATGTTACATACATACATGTAACATTACTACCTTATATCAAAACCTCTGGCGAAATAAAAACTAAACCAACACAACATTCAGTAAAAGAATTACGATCAATTGGAATTCAACCAGATTTACTTGTATGCCGAAGTGATAAACCAATAAATGAAGGTCTTAAAAAGAAACTTAGTGGATTTTGTGGGGTTAATATTAATTCTGTAATTGAAGCACTAGATGCTGATAGTATTTATTCTGTACCTCTTTCTTTAAAAAAAGAAGGTTTATGCAAAGAAACCCTGAAGTATTTAGACCTTGAAGATAAAAAATGTGATTTAAAAAATTGGGAGCAACTAATACACAACCTGAGGAATCCTGGAGCTCCAATCAAAGTTGCTTTAGTAGGTAAATACATTGAACTTGGAGATGCATATTTATCCGTAGTTGAAGCTTTAAGACATGCATGCATTGAACAAAAGGCTTTATTAGATTTACATTGGGTAAGTGCTGAAATGATAGAAAAAAATTCAGCAGAAACTTACTTGAATGAAGTTGATGCAATTGTCGTACCCGGGGGATTTGGCAATAGAGGAGTAAATGGAAAAATTTCGGCTATAAAATTCGCAAGAGAAAATAAAATTCCCTTTTTAGGTTTGTGCCTTGGTATGCAATGTGCAGTTATAGAATGGGCCAGGAATGTAGCTAATCTTCCAGATGCATCTAGTTCAGAACTAGACCCAAACACTCCCAATCCAGTAATACATTTATTACCAGAACAGGAAGATGTAGTTGATTTAGGTGGGACAATGAGACTTGGGGTTTATCCATGTAGATTGACAAAAAATACAACTGGAAAAAACTTATATGATGAGGATGTTATTTATGAGAGACATAGACATAGATACGAATTTAATAATTACTATAAACAAAGTTTTTTAGATTCTGGATACAAAATTAGTGGTACATCACCAGATGGCAGATTAGTTGAGTTAATTGAGTTAGAAAATCATCCATACTTCTTAGCATGTCAATATCATCCTGAGTTTTTATCACGACCTGGCAAACCACATCCTTTATTTAAAGGTTTAATAAAAGCCTCTCAAGATAAGTTAAATCAATCAAATTAATATTTCCTATTTTTTTGAATGAAAATGACAAATTTTTTACCCTTAGTCGAGCAATTTCATTCATTACAAGGTGAAGGTTATCACGCTGGAAAAAGTGCTTTTTTTGTAAGATTAGCTGGATGTCAAGTTGGATGTTCGTGGTGCGATACCAAGAATTCATGGGACGAGAAAAAACACCCTTCTATATCAATTGAAAAAATAATAGATCGCATAAAAATTGCCAGAGAAAAAGGAGCATCTTTTTGCGTTATTACAGGTGGAGAACCTTTACAACATAACTTGGATAATTTTTGCAAAGCCATAAAAAAAATGACGATGGGAGAAGAACAAAAGCCAATGAAAATTCATATTGAGACAAGTGGAGTTAATTCGATATCAGGATGCTATGACTGGATTACTTTATCTCCTAAAAGACACTCACCTCCAAAAAATTATTTTTTAAAAAACTGTAATGAAATCAAAATAATCATAAATGAAATAGAAGATATTGAATTTGCTATTCAAATAAAAAAAGAAACTTTAAAACAATATCAACGATCTAAAAGCGAAGATGGTTTAAAAAAAGAAGATAAAATTTTTTATTTACAGCCAGCATGGAATAATGAGAATGGTTTTTCTCTTGCTATTGATTTCGTAAAAAATAACCCAGATTGGAAATTGAGCCTTCAAACTCACAAATACTTAAAAATTAATTGAAATCATATGACTCTTAAAAATAAATCGATAGTAGTTTTATTATCTGGAGGTTTAGATTCTTCTACAGTTACTGGTATTGCAAAAAAATCCGAAGCTAAAATTTTTGGTCTTTCATTTGACTACGGTCAACGTCATAAAAAAGAATTAAATTCTGCATTAATAATTGCAAAACACTTTGATATCGAAGAATTTAAAATCATTAAGCTTGACTTATCTTTATGGGGAGGCTCGTCATTAACTGATACTCAAAAAAGTATCCCGATAGAAGGGGTACAAAATAATAAAATTCCTAATACTTATGTTCCCGGGAGAAATACTATATTTATATCCGTTGCACTAAGTTATGCCGAAGCAATAGATGCTGATTTTATAGGATTAGGAGTTAATGCACTAGATTATTCTGGTTATCCAGACTGCAGACCTGATTACATTAAAAAATTTCAAGAATTAGCAGATTTAGCCAATAAAAGAGGAAGAGAAAATAATCCAATAAAACTTTGGACGCCACTATTAGATTTAAATAAAGATGAAATTATTAAATTAGCTTTTGATAATCATGTCCCTTTAGATAAAACATGGAGTTGTTATTCGGGTAATTCAAAACCTTGCGGTAAGTGTGATAGCTGCAGAATTAGAAATGCCGCTTATGAAAAATGGCTTAATAACAATAATAAAAAATGAAAATAAAAAAAATAATATTAGAAAAATGGATGGATCCAGCGCTGATTACGCATCATCTAACAAAAAAATTCGGAGATAAAGGATTAGCTTGGCTAGACAGTGATGGCAAAGAAAATGGGGAATGGTCAATAATAGGAATTAAACCAAAAAAAATAATCCAATCAAGAGATATCAATAACTTAGATAAAACTAACAATCCATTTAACAATTTAAAAAATATTGAAAAAGGATTTTGGATCGGATGGTTAAGTTATGAAGCTGGAGTTTACATAGAACCCAAGAACCCATGGCGAAAATCTAATATGGCAACTTTATGGATTGCATCATATGATCCAATCATTAAATGTAATCTAATAAAAAAAGAAATAATTATCGAAGGCACAAACTCATCTGAAATGATGAATTATAAAAACATAATCAACAATATAAAAAATATGGAAGAAGAAAATATTATTAAAACAAATTTGAGTTTTGATTTTTCAAAAATAAATTTGGATGAAATGGCTGAAAAATTTCAGAAAAATATTCTAAAATTGAAAAAATTAATTTCTCTAGGAGATATATTTCAAGCAAACCTAACAACTAAATGTGAAATTGAATCTTCTAAAGACTATAATCCTCTAGATATTTATTTAAAAATAAGAAGGAAATTAAGAGCTCCCTTTGGAGGAATAATAATAAATAATGATAATTATAAAGAGGCTGTATTATCTACCTCGCCAGAAAGATTTATGAAAATAGATGATAAAAATTTTGTAGAATCAAGACCTATCAAAGGAACTAGATCCAGAGATAAGGATTTAAATCAAGACGCACTTAATGCTATCGATTTAATAACGAACGAAAAAGATAGAGCCGAAAATATTATGATTGTTGACCTAATAAGAAATGATTTAAGTAAAGTTTGCGAAACAGGAAGTATTATGGTGCCTGAAATATTAAAACTTGAAAGTTTCTTAAAAGTTCATCATCTAACTTCAGTAATCAGAGGCAAATTAAAAAATGACAAGAACTGGATTGATTTACTAAAAGCTTGTTGGCCTGGGGGATCTATAACTGGAGCTCCTAAATTAAGATCATGCCAGAGACTTTTTGAATTAGAAGAATGTGAACGCGGACCATACTGTGGCTCATTTTTAAAGCTTGACTGGAATGGAGAGTTTGACAGCAATATACTAATAAGATCATTTTTAATTAAAGATAAAAAAATCAATATATATGCTGGTTGCGGAATAGTTATTGACTCAAACCCTGAAGAGGAAACTAATGAACTAAAGTGGAAACTTTTACCTTTAATTGATTCACTAAAATGATTGAAACATTAGGCTGGCAAAAGGATCAATGGTTGGATATTGATAGAATATTTATTGCTGCTAATAATAGAGGATTAAAATTTGCGGATGGTATATTTGAAACCATTTTAATAAAAGAAAACAAACCTATTCTTTTTGATGAACATCTGAAAAGGTTAGAAAAAAGTAGCAAGATTTTAAATATTAATCTCAAAATAAATAAATTAACTTTGAGACAACTTATTCAAGATGGAATTAGAAAGTTATCGCTTAAAAATGATCAATTTGCTTCAGTAAGAATAAACTACAGTCGAGGAACTAATGAAGGTCGAAAACTAACAATTGATAGCACTTCAGAGACAAAAGATTTAAATAATTTATGGCTTGAGTTCTATAGAATCAAACCAAATTTTAATCCGATAAGCGTTTGCATTAGTCAAACGGAAAAAATAAATGAATTCAGTCTTATAAGTAAATGCAAAACATTTTCATATAATCAGGCAATACAAGTTTTAACAGAGGCTAATGAAAAGTCGTTTGATGATTCTATTCTTTTGAATACATCTGATGAGCTTTGTTGTGGAAGTACATTTAATCTTCTAATTAAAAGAAATAATCAATGGATAACTCCAAGAAAAGAGAGCGGCTGTTTAGAGGGGATTATGGTTTCTAAAGCTTTAAAATTGAAAATTGTAAAAGAAGAATTTATTCCTCCAGAATTTCAAAATGATGACATAATAGTTGCAATTAATAGCTTATCTTGCAGACAAATTAATCAAGTTAATGATTTAAAGCTTAAACCTAAATTCGATCCAATTTATTTTTGGGATTTATTATATAGTTGAACTTTATTAATATCTGGTAAATAGACATCAGATACTTTAGTAATATTGTTATTAACCTTAAATTCAACAATTTTTCCAATAATGATAATTGATGGAGCTAAAAATTCTTTATCTTTAATTTTATGTGTAAGATTATCTAATTTCTCTATCAAACATTTTTGATTTTTTAAAGTAGCTTCTTGAATCACGGCGCATTTAGTATTCTTATCTAAACCACCTAGAATTAATTCTTGCACAATAAATTCAATATTTTTTATACCCATAAAAATTACTAAGCTATCTGAAGATTTAGCCAAATCTCTCCAATTCACTGTCTTTTTTTCCTTATCTACACGCTCATGTCCAGTGACGAAAGTTACGGAACTCGCAGCATCTCTATGGGTTAGTGGAATACCAAAATATGTGGGTGCAGCTATCCCAGAAGTAATACCAGGAACGATTTCAACTGAAATTCCATTTTTTTCTAAAATCGATACCTCTTCACCACCTCTAGAAAAAACAAATGGATCTCCACCTTTAAGCCTTACAACATTTTTGCCTTCTTTTGCCAATTTCAAAATAAGAGTATTAGTTTCAGCCTGAGGTACAGAACACTTTCCAGCTCTTTTACCTACATGAAAAATTTCTGTATTTTTTCCTGCCTCTTTTGTTATTTCATCTGGGATTAAAGCATCATGAACTAATGCATCACAATTTTTTATTAGGCGTAAAGCTTTTAGAGTTAATAGTTCAGGGTCACCAGGACCTGCTCCAACTAAATAAACAATGCCGGGCACAATAATCTCCATTAACAAGTATGGTAGTAGAAGTTAATCGCAATGAAGGTAAATATTGTGAAAGAAAGTTTATTAAAACCAAATAAAAAATTTACTCTGCTATGTGCGTTTATCACTCTTCTAAATGATCGTTTAAGTGAAAGTATACTATTACCCATATTACCCTCTTTTGTTTTACTTTTTGACTCTAAAGCAAGTACATATGGTTTATTATCATGCACTTACCAATTAGCTCAATTTACAGCTTCTCCTTTTATAGGACTTATGAGTGATAGGTATGGAAGAAGACCTGTCACTCTTTTTTGTATTACTGGTTCAGTAGTAGGAATATCAATATTATCTTTTACGGTTCTTTTTAATTGGTCAAATTCAATAGCTTCTATCCCGTTATTTTTATTATTTTTAGCGAGACTAATTGATGGTTTTAGTGGGGGGACTGCAGCTACTGCAACAACAATTCTTGCAGATATTTCAAGCCCTGAAAAAAGAGCAAAAACATTTGGTCTTATTGGTGTAGCTTTTGGTTTAAGTTTCTTCTTAGGTAATATTTTTGTTGTTATTTTTGCAAAAAATACAAATAATAATTTTATTATTCCAGTTTTGATAGCCTCAATTATTCCAATAATAAATTTCCTCCTTGTATTTTTTTACTTACCAGAAACCAAACCGAACAGTAACTCAATGAAATCAAAAACTATTTTAAAAAACCCTTTAAGAGAGCTATTTACAGTTTTCAAAGAAGAAAAGATTAAAAAATTATCATTAGCTTTTTTTATTTATTTTATTGCTTTTACTGGACTGACCAATATTCTTATATTTTTCCTTCAAGAATCATTAAACTGGACGACCAAAGCATCAAGTGGAACTCTTGTAGTAGTAGGAATAATTGCAATTATCGTTCAAGGAGGACTAATAGGGCCTCTGGTAAAGCAATTTGGCGAAATGCGATTAACACTTATCGGATCAGGCTTCATTCTTGTGGCATGTGCTCTTTTAATAACTGCTCCAAAAGAAAATGCGACACTTTATATTTATTCAGCTGTTTCATTTTTAGCCGTTGGGGCAGGGTTAATCACGCCCACCTTAAGAGCACTAATATCAAAGAAATTAAACGTTGATAAACAAGGATCAATTTTAAGTAACCTTCAGGGTCTACAGAGTCTTGGAGGAGTTTTAGGAATTGCAATGGCCGGAAGGGTTTATGATGGTTTTGGTCCTAAATCACCTTTTATAGCTGGTTCCGTTATCTTACTTTTCATGATATACCTTATTGCAGAGGGTAAAAATAATAATTCTTTTAAAAATCAAAAATCAAATGTTTTTTAATGAAAAGCCAGGCTGATGTTTTTATTAATAGAGAATTAAGTTGGATTGAATTCAATAAAAGAGTACTACTAACTGGCATGGAAAAGGAGTACAAAATCCTAGATAAAGTAAAATTTTGTTCAATTTTTAGTAATAACCTTGATGAGTTTTTTATGGTAAGAGTAGCTTCATTAAAGGCTCAAGTTGAAGCAGAAATTACTAAAAAAAGTATTGACGGACTTACCCCTAAAGAGCAATTAACAAAAATCAACAATGAAATAAAGAAATTAACTACTATTCAAGAAAACTATGTAAATAATGAATTAAATAATGAATTAAAAGAAAAAGGTATAATTTTAAAAAAATATAAGGACCTAAGCGAAAATCAAAGAAATTGGTGTAATAACTTCTTTACTACATCTATTTTCCCTTTATTAACTCCATTAGTTGTTGATCCTGCTCATCCATTCCCCTTTATAAGTAATTTAAGTCTAAATTTGGCAGCTCTAATAAGAGATGGGGACAATTCTAAAAATCAATTTGTGAGAGTAAAAATACCAACAAAAAATATAAATAGATTTATACAAATTCCCAATGAAATTATTCAATATGGTGATGAAAGTACATATTTTTTCATAAGCGTTGAAGATTTAATTGGGAATAATATAAATAATTTATTTAACGGAATGGAATGTTTAAATTACTCTTTTTTTAGAGTAACAAGAGATGCAGATTTAGAATTAAAAGAACTTGAAGCTGATGATCTTCTTCTAGCAGTTGAACAAAGTTTGCAAAAGAGAAGATTAGGTGGGGATGTAGTTAGATTAGAAGTTGAATCGGACATACCAGAAAATATTCTGAAATTACTCATTGAAAGTATCTCAATACAAAAAGAGTATATTTACTTTTGCAAAAGTTTTTTAGGCCTTGACGATTTAAATCAGCTTACAAAAATTAATAGAGATGATTTAAAAGAAAATCTACTAATTGGGAAAACTCACCCGAATTTAAAAAATTTAGATTTACCTTCCAACAAAAACCCCAATTCTATTTTTAATGTAGTTAGAAAAACAAATATTCTGCTTCATCATCCATACGACTTATTTAGAACTTCAGTTGAAGAATTTATAAACAAAGCAGCTGATGATCCACTTGTAATGGCTATAAAAATTACCTTATATCGAGTTTCCAAGGATTCGCCTATCATTGCAGCTTTAATGAGAGCTGCAGAGAATGGGAAAGAAGTAATGACTCTTGTTGAACTAAAAGCGAGATTTGATGAAGACAATAATATTCAATGGGCAAAACAACTTGAACAAGCTGGAATTCATGTTGTATACGGAATCATAGGATTTAAAACACATACAAAAATAGCTTTAATAGTAAGAAAAGAAAAAGGACGATTAAGGAATTATTTCCATATTGGAACAGGAAATTATAACTCTAATACTTCAAAGTTTTATACAGATTTAGGATTACTTTCAACTGATCCTGATATTGCATCAGATTTACTTGAATTATTTAATTACTTATCAGGTTTTTCTAAACAAAAAAGTTATCAGAAGTTATTAGTTTCGCCCTCATCGATGAGAGAGAAATTTATATTTCTGATAAAGAGAGAAATTAAAAATGCAGAGGAAGGTAAAAAAGCCGAAATAATTGCAAAAATGAATTCTTTAGTAGACCCAGAAATAATTAAACTTCTTTATTTAGCTTCAGACTCAGGTGTAAAAATTAGCCTTATCATAAGAGGTATTTGTTGCTTATATCCCCAAAGAAAAAATTTAAGTGAAAATATTAAAGTCATAAGCATTATCGGCCATTTTCTTGAACACTCAAGAATTTTTTGGTTTTGTAATGACGGTGATAATGAGGTTTTTATTGGAAGTGCAGATTGGATGAGAAGAAACCTTGATAGAAGAATAGAAGCTGTTACTCCTATAGAGGATTATGAATTGAAATCTAAAATATACTCGCTTTTGCAAACCTACATTAAAGATAATTACTTTTCTTGGATAATGAAGGAAGATGGTTCTTATTCGAAATATGAAATAGATTCAACGGATAATCGTTCGCAAATTGACCTAATAGAAAAATAAAATTAATATTGATTTTTACAACATTTAAAAAAAACTTAATATTTTAGATTTTTTTTAATTTTTGTCAAATCCACTCATATCAAAGGATTTCAAGAAATAAGCTTTTAAAAAAAAATTTTTGTCTTTAAAATTTCAACGCAAAAGTAGTTTTTATTTCGATTTCAGTGCTAGCTTTTTAAAAAATCCATTATTTAGGAGGCCAGGGTGATGGGGATCCCTCTGGAATCTGCGAAGAGCTCTTCAAATAATTCTGATGAGCCAAGATTACCAAACACTGCGGGCAAGTCTCGCAAATCAAAATCCAGTCTTACGACAAAACAAAGCCAAAAAAAATCTGGCAGACTCGCTTCAGATTCTATTGGCTATTACTTAAGTAGCATTGGAAGAGTGCCTCTTTTGACTCCAGCAGAGGAAATAGAATTAGCTCATCATGTTCAGAACATGAAAAAGTTGCTACAAATTCCTGAAACTGATAGAACGCAACGAAATCTTTATCAAATTAAGATTGGCAAAAGAGCCAGAGATAGAATGATGGCTGCTAATCTAAGGCTTGTTGTCTCCGTTGCAAAAAAATATCAAAACCAGGGACTTGAATTATTAGATCTTGTCCAAGAAGGAGCTATTGGCCTAGAAAGAGCTGTAGATAAATTTGATCCTGCAATGGGATATAAATTCTCAACTTATGCTTACTGGTGGATTAGGCAAGGAATGACAAGGGCTATTGATAACAGTGCAAGAACGATCCGTTTGCCTATTCACATAAGTGAAAAACTGTCCAAAATGAGAAGAGTCTCTAGAGAATTATCACATAAATTTGGTAGACAACCTACCAGATTGGAAATGGCAACTGAAATGGGAATTGATCAAAAAGATTTAGAAGATTTAATTTCGCAAAGTGCTCCTTGCGCTTCCCTAGATGCTCACGCAAGAGGCGAAGAAGATAGAAGTACGCTTGGTGAACTCATACCTGATCCAAACTGTGAAGAGCCCATGGAAGGTATGGATAGAACTATTCAAAAAGAACATTTAGGAACTTGGCTTTCTCAATTAAATGAAAGAGAACAAAAAATAATGAAGCTTAGATTTGGCTTAGATGGTGAAGAACCATTAACACTCGCAGAAATAGGGAGACAAATTAATGTTTCACGAGAAAGAGTAAGGCAACTAGAAGCTAAAGCAATATTAAAACTTAGAGTAATGACAACTCATCAAAAAGCAGCTTAACCAAATTGATAAAATTTACTATAGTTTTATTATATTTATTTTTAATATTTTTAATATCAATAGCTTTTAAAAAATATAATGAAGACAGTGGAGAAATAGTCAGAAAAATAATACATATTGGAATAGGACCTTTAATACCAATTGCTCAATTTTTAAAAATTAATCAAAATTCTGCTCTAATTTTTACAGGAATTGTTTCATTAATGGTTTTTATCAATTACACCTATAAATTATTTCCAACAATTGAGGATGTTGAGAGAAAGAGTTATGGAACATTATTTTATTGTCTAAGTTTATTTATTTTGATTTATCTTTTTTGGAATAAAGATCCATATGCATTAATTAGTGGATTTTTCATAATGACTTTTGGTGATGGATTAGCTGGGTTAATAGGAAAAAGCTTTAACTCAAAGAGTTGGATTTTTTTTAAACAAAAAAAATCATTATTTGGTACTATGACAATGTTTTTAACAAGTTTAATAGTAGTTTTCTCAATAGGATACGCCCAACAAAATAGTTTAAATTTAAATTATTTTACAATAGCTTTTTTTGCGACTTTGCTTGAACAATTTAGTGTTTTAGGAATAGATAATTTCATTGTTCCAATTTCTTCAGCATTATTTTTTAATTTTTTTATAACTAGCTAAGTGAACTATATAAAATAGCGAGTAATTCTTTTGTTGTTTCTATATCTATACATGCATCTGTAATGCTTCTACCAAACTGTAGATCTTCTTTTTTTAAAAGTTTTTGATTTCCTTCCTTCAAATGACTTTCAAGCATAACTCCTAAAATATTTTTTTCACCATTACTAATTTGAGAAGCTACATTTTTTAGTACTTCCGCCTGTTTTCGGAAGTCTTTATTAGAATTTCCATGACTACAATCAATCATCACTTTATGGGGAAGATTACATTGCCTCAATTCAGCTGAAATTCTTTTAACATTTTCACTTTCGAAATTTGGGCCTTTTGAACCGCCTCTTAAAACTATATGTCCATCTGGATTTCCTGTAGTATTTACTATAGAAGCCATTCCATTATCATTTACACCTAAGAAATGATGGGATTTTGAAGCTGACTGCATTGCATTAATTGCAGTAGCAAAAGAGCCATCCGTTCCATTTTTAAAGCCTATAGGCATTGATAATCCTGATGCCATTTCCCTGTGAGTTTGACTTTCTGTAGTCCGCGCTCCTATGGCCGTCCAACTTATTAAATCGGCAATGTATTGAGGAACAATTGGATCTAGTAATTCTGTGGCAGAAGGTATGCCACGAATTGCTAAATATGAAAGTAAACTCCTTGCCCTCCTTAAACCAGTATTAATATCATAAGAATCATCTAGATGAGGATCATTTATCAATCCCTTCCAACCAATAGTTGTTCTTGGTTTTTCAAAATATACTCTCATAATTATTTCTAATTTATCTTTATAAATTTCTCGGAAATTTTGAATATATTTTGAATATTCCTTAGCCGCTTCAATGTCATGAATTGAACATGGACCCACAATGACTAAAAGCTTCTGATCATTATGATGCAAAATATTTTGTATCGATCTTCTTGTTTTAGATACTGTATTAGCAGAGGCGTGATCCAAAGGTATATCATTATGTAATCTGCTTGGAGGTATTAATGGACGTGTTTCAACAACATGTAAATCTGATGTCTTTTCTAAAGCCGAATTATTTGATGATGTCTTCATTGATTAATTAAGAAGTTTGAATATTTAAAAAAGCATTTATGAATACTCTCCTTTTCAATATTAAAAATAACAATAGATTAGGCATTAAACCTTACTAATGAAGAATTTGGAAACATTGCTAAAAGATTATGCAGATCACGTAGCTGAGAGAGCTACAAAAGGTATACCTCCTTTACCTTTAAATGCTGAGCAAACAAATTGTATTACAAAATTATTGGAACAAGATAGTTCTTACGATTCATCTTATTTACTTGATTTACTAATAAATAGAGTACCACCAGGAGTTGATGAGGCTGCTTATGTAAAAGCAAGCTGGCTTACGGCTATAGTTAATTCTGAAAAATATTGCAAATCAATTAATCGCGAAAAAGCAATTGAAATACTAGGAACAATGATAGGCGGATATAATGTAAATTCTTTGGTTGAAATACTTAAAGGAGAAAATAGTCTACTTGCAAAAAAAGCTGCAGAAGTTTTAAAAAATATTATTCTTGTTTACGACTCAGCTAATGAGATTTATGAATTATCTCAAAATAATATTTATGCAAAAGAAGTTGTAAATAGTTGGGCAAATGCAGAATGGTTCATAAATAAAAAAGTTCTGGAGAAAGAGATTACTTGTTTAGTATTTAAAGTTGACGGCGAGACAAACACAGACGACTTATCTCCAGCTGTACATGCAACAACACGCCCGGATATTCCGATGCATGCATTAGCTATGTTGGAATTTAAAAAACCTGATGGACTAAAGATTCTTGATAATTTAAAAAAACAAAATTTACCGATAGCTTATGTTGGAGATGTTGTTGGAACCGGGAGTTCTAGAAAATCTGCTATTAATTCACTCATTTGGCACATAGGAGAAGATATCGCTTTTGTTCCAAACAAAAAAACAGGTGGAATAATAATTGGCAACAAAATAGCCCCTATTTTCTTTAATACAGCACAAGATTCAGGAGCTTTACCTATAGAAGCTGACGTATCTCATATGAAAACAGGAGATGTTATTAAAATATATCCCTATGAAGGCATTATTAAAAAAATTGAAAAAGATTCAAATACTGAAGTGTTAATAAGCAAATTCGAGTTATATCCATCAACTCTCACTGATGAAATTCAAGCTGGGGGAAGAATTAATCTTATGATTGGAAGATCTCTTACAGACAAAATTAGAAATAAATTAGATTATCAACCTAGTGAAATATTTACCAGACCACAAAATCCAGCCGAAAGTAATGCTGGCTTTACTCAAGCTCAAAAAATGGTAGGCAAAGCATGCGGTTTAGATGGAGTAAGGCCAGGAATGACCTGTGAGCCAATTATGACCACAGTTGGTAGTCAAGATACTACTGGGCCAATGACTAGAGATGAACTAAAAGAACTAGCTTGTTTAGGATTTACAGCAGATTTAGTGATGCAAAGTTTTTGTCATACAGCTGCATATCCTAAACCAGTAGATTTAGTTACCCATAAAGAATTACCTGATTTTATATCTCAAAGAGGTGGAGTAGCTCTTAAACCTGGAGACGGCATAATTCATAGCTGGCTTAATAGAATGCTTCTCCCAGATACTGTTGGTACAGGTGGAGATAGTCATACAAGATTTCCTCTTGGGATTTCATTTCCTGGAGGCTCGGGAATTGTTGCCTTTGCAGCTGCAATAGGATCAATGCCATTAAATATGCCAGAATCTGTATTGGTTAAATTTAAGGGAGAATTATTACCAGGAATCACTCTTAGAGATTTAGTAAATGCAATTCCTCTCTTCGCAATTAAAAAAGGACTCTTAACTGTTGAGAAGGAAAATAAAAAAAATATTTTCAACGGCAAAATTATGGAAATTGAGGGATTACCAAACCTAAAACTTGAACAAGCTTTTGAACTTACGGACGCTACTGCAGAACGCTCATGCGCTGGTAGTACAATACTTTTATCCCAAGAAACTGTACAAGAATACTTAAGAAGCAATATTTGCCTGTTAGAAAAAATGATTGAGAGCAATTATGAAGATTCAAAATCAATTTCAAGAAGAATAAATGATATGAAAAATTGGTTAAAAAAACCATCATTAATTCAACCAGATTTAAACGCTCAGTATGAAGAAATCATTGAAATTAATTTAGCAAGAGTAACACAACCTATAGTCGCTTGCCCAAACGATCCAGATAATGTAAAAGAAATCACTGATGTTGCAAATACAAATATAGACGAGGTTTTTATAGGTTCTTGCATGACGAATATTGGCCATTACAGAGCAGCTGCGAAAGTTCTTGAAGGTGTACAAAATTTAAAAGCTAAATTATGGATTTGCCCCCCAACAAAAATGGATGAAGAAACTCTAAAAGCTGAAGGTTACTATAAAATTTTCGAAGGATGCGGTGCAAGATTAGAATTGCCAGGCTGTTCTTTATGTATGGGAAATCAAGCCAGAGTAGATGAAGGTTCTGTAGTATTTTCTACTAGTACAAGAAATTTTGACAATAGACTTGGTAAAAATGCACAAGTATTTTTAGGGAGTGCAGAATTAGCAGCAGTTTGCGCACTGCTTGGAAAAATACCTGAAATAGAAGAATATCAGGATATTACTAAAAATAAAATTAATCCATATTCAGATGAACTTTATCGTTATCTTCAATTTGATGAAATACACGATTTCAGCTTGTCAAAATAATCATGGACTATGCCAAACCAAATAAAAGATAATATTCAAAAAACAAGTAATAACTCTTCTCGTAGCATCAAAAAATTATTAAAACAAAGATCCTTAGTCGTTGCATTTTCGCTCTTGTTAACAGGTTTAGGAGCCTCAATTACAAGCATATCTTTTAAAACTGGAATCTACTTTATTAATAACTGGAGATTAGCATTATTAGACCAATTCCCATCTATTGCGGTTTTACCTATTTTTGGAGCTCTAGGAGGAGCCATTGCAGGATATTTGATAAAAAATATAGCTCCTGCTGCGAAAGGTTCAGGTGTGAGTCAAATCATGGGGTTCTTAAGGCATAAAAAAATTCCAATGAATATAAAAGTAGGATTAGTAAAACTCATATCAGGAATTATTGCTATTGGGAGTGGATTCCCTTTGGGTCCAGAAGGTCCATCAGTTCAAATGGGAGGATCAGTAGCTTGGCAAATGGCAAAGTGGCTCAAAGCTCCTACAGCTTTCAGAAGGGTAATAGTAGCAGCAGGTGGTGGTGCTGGAATAGCTGCAGTATTTAGCGCTCCGTTAGGAGGGTTTGTCTATGCAATTGAAGAGTTATTAAACTCTGCTAGGCCAGTAATTTTGCTATTAGTAGTAATCACAACTTTCATTGCAGATTCATCTGCTGATATTATTCAAGCCTTAGGTTTAGATCCTAAAGCAGGAGGCTTTGATTTTAACCTAGGATTTTTGATCCAAAAGGAATATGACCCATCAGTTTTTTTCTTGCCTATAGATTTTATTTACCTAGTTTTACTAGGTATAATTATTGGAATCTTTGCAGAATTGTACAGTAGGTATGTTTTGTTAATGCAAACTTTTGGGAAAAAGTGGTACAAAAATAAATTTGTTTTAAAAATGAGTATCTGTGGACTTATTTTAGGAAGTATTTATTCTTGTTTACCAAGTACATTTCATAATTTAGATGAATTACAGAAAATAATAGCTGAACAAAATACAAGTATTGGGATTGCTTTATTAGCAGTTTTAGTATTATTTATCACGACAGGTTTAGCGGCAGCATCTGGAGCTCCTGGAGGATTGTTCTATCCAATGCTTACTTTAGGAGGTTCAATCGGACTAATAATGGGGAACTGGGTAGAAATTGCAACTGGACATGCCCCTAGTACATACATTTTTGCAGGAATGGGAGCTTTCGTAGCAGGATGTTCACGAACACCAATAACAGCAATGTTTTTAGCTTTTGCTTTAACAAAAAATTTATTAATAATGAAACCTGTCTTAATCAGCTGCATTGCCAGTTTTTTAATTGCAAGAGCTTTTAATGAAGAATCAATTTATGAAAGACAAATACAAATAGAATTTGAAGACTAAGAAACTATCTTCAATCAAAAACAGCAGTTTTGCAGTTATAAACAAATACTTGATGATTAATATGTAATCTCACTGCTCTTGCTAAAGCTATTCTTTCAATATCTCTCCCTTTTCTAATCAAATCATCAACTTCATCTCTATGACTTACATTAACTGTGCATTGCTCTATTATCGGGCCTTCATCAAGATCTTCAGTAACATAGTGAGCAGTAGCACCGATTAATTTAACACCTCTCTTCCACGCTCGATGATATGGTTGTCCTCCCTTAAATGCAGGTAAGAAAGAATGATGAATATTTATTATTGAAGAAAACTTTTTTAAAAAAGAGTCACTCAAAATTTGCATATATTTGGCTAACACAACAAGATCAATTTCATATTCTTTTAGTAAATTTAAAAATTGATCTTCAACAATAGATTTATCAATCTTAAAAGTATCAACATGGACAAATTTTGCATTAAAATCATTTGCAATAATTTCAAGATCAGAATGATTTGAAATTATTAATGGCACTTTCATTTTGAGTTCACCATTTCTTACTCGCCAAAGTAAATCAATCAAACAATGATTTTGTTTACTAACGAAAATAGCAACATTAGGAACTTCATCAGAGTAATTTATATTGAATTTTCCATTTACTTTATCAACAATTTTTTCAAATTCTTTATAAATTTCATCTCTATCAAAAGATGCATTTTTACTATTCCATTCAATTCGACTAATAAACAAACCCGCATCTTGATCTGTATGATGATCAGAATGTTTTATGTTGCCACCGTAATTTGAAATCCAACTTGTAAGTAAACTTACAAGGCCAGGACGATCAGGACAAACAATTTTGAATATAATTGAAGGATGTTCCAAAAGTCTTTAACTATTAAGTCAAATAAGTAAGTATATCTAATATATCAATGAAAAGCTTAAAAGAAAATTTTCAAAAAGCACACATAGTTATTATTGGATCAGGGATTATTGGAAAATTTAACGCCCTAGAATTATCAGAATTAGGTTTGCAAATAACAATAATAGATCCAAGTCAACGCCAAAATAGTAGCAATGCAGCTTTAGGCTTGCTAATGGGTAATATGTATCAAAAAAGAAGAGGTAGGAGTTGGGATCTTAGGAAACAAAGCATTGAATTATGGCCACGATGGATTACATTCCTACAAAAATTTAATTATGAATTAAATATCGAAAAACCACTCATACAACTAACTACTAATGAAGAAAAGTTCAAAAAATTAGAGAAATTTATTTATGAAAGTAATGATCAAAACTTACGAATTTTAGAAAGAGATTCAATATTTATCAATAATATAAATAAAACCTTCCAAACAAAAAATATAAAAGGAATGATTTCCTTCAGAGATGGAAGAATAAATGCTTTTTCGTTACTTCAAACATTAGATAAATATCTAAAACATAAAAAAGTGAATCATTTGCAAGAAGAAATAATAAAAATCAGAAAATCAAACAATCAATGGATTTCAACAACAAGAAATAATGAAAACATCAAATCTAACATGGTTATTTTGTGTAATTCACTAAAAGCGATTGATTTAATAGATAGCCTATCTCACAACATCAAATTAAAACCTGTTTTAGGTCAAGCTATGGAAATTGATATAAATGATGCAGAAGTTGATTTATTATCGCTGCCAAAACAATTCAATATAAATGGTAAAAATATAATTCCAAAATCAAAAAATAAGCTAATTATTGGATCAACTGACGAATATAGTACTAAGCCAAAAGAAGATACTTTCGAAAAGCTCACAAATTTTCTCGATAAAAAACCAGATTGGCTAATGGAAGGGAAGATTTCTAAAAAATGGTACGGAATTAGGTCAAGACCGGATGGTGAGCCTTCACCAATAATGAAAAATCTTGAAAAAGGGCTAGTTGTATGTACAGGTTTTTATAAAAATGGGATTTTACTGGCTCCGGCTTGTTCTAAATGGGTTGCAAATGAAGTTAAAAATTACCTTTTTTAATCTTTCGTTTCAGTGAAGTCGGCATCAATTACATCATCTCCACCTTTTTCGTTGGAATCGCTCTGATCTGGACCGCCCTGTGCTCCAGGTGACGGTGGCTGATTGCCTGGTTGCTGATAAACAGATGAACCTACTGCATAAAGTTCTTGCTGAAGTTCTTCAAGAAGTTTTTTCATTGATTCATAATCTTCTTTTGAAGTAGCCTCTTTTAAAGCATTACTTTTTTCTTCAACTTTGGACTTTGCTGAAGCATCAATTTTATCTCCTAATTCACCAAGTTGCTTTTCTGTCTGATAGACAAGCGTTTCAGCTTGATTTTTAAGATCAATTTTTTCTCTTTTTTCTTTATCTGCAGATGCATTTGATTCTGCATCTTTTACCATTTTTTCTACCTCATTATCAGATAGAGTAGAAGCACCAGTGATAGAAATACTTTGTTCTTTACCACTTCCTTTGTCTTTAGCAGTAACACTAAGTATTCCATTTGCATCAATATCAAATGTAACTTCAATTTGCGGCACGCCTCTTGGTGCTGAAGGTATACCGTCCAATCTAAAAGTTCCTAAGCTTTTGTTATCAGAAGCCATTTCTCTTTCACCCTGTAAAACGTGTATTTCTACATTTGTTTGACCGTCTACAGCAGTTGAATATGTTTCAGATTTTTTGGTAGGTACTGTTGTATTTCGATTTATCATTTTTGTCATTACTCCTCCTAAAGTCTCAACACCTAAAGAAAGTGGAGTAACGTCAAGCAACAATATATCTTTAACCTCTCCTGCTAGAACACCTCCTTGGATTGCAGCACCAACGGCTACTACCTCATCAGGGTTAACAGTTTGATTTGGTTCTTTACCTATGATTTTTTTAACTAAATCTAAAACAGCAGGTATTCTAGATGAGCCTCCCACCATTACAACTTCATCGATTTCACTAGTAGAAATTTTTGCGTCGCTTATAGCTCTCTCAACTGGAGTCTTACACCTATCTATTAAAGAAGCTGCTAATTCCTCAAACTTTGCTCTAGTTAAGTTTAAGTCTAAATGTTTTGGCCCTTCAGGTGTTGCTGTAATAAAAGGTAAATTTATTTCACTTTGAGTAGCATTTGAAAGCTCAATTTTTGCTTTTTCAGCGGCTTCAGTAAGTCTTTGTAAAGCTTGTTTATCTTGTCTAAGGTCGATCCCTTCATTTGATTTAAAAGTATTTGCTAAATGATCCACGATACATCTATCAAAATCATCACCACCTAGATGTGTATCTCCAGATGTTGATAAAACTTCAGTGACTCCATCACCGGCTTCAATAACTGAAACATCAAATGTTCCACCACCTAAATCAAAAACAAGAATTTTTTCATTTTCTTTATCCAAACCATATGCTAGCGCTGCAGCAGTTGGCTCGTTCACAATACGGAGAACTTCTAGACCTGCAATCTTTCCTGCATCTTTTGTAGCTTGTCTTTGTGAGTCATTAAAATAAGCTGGAACTGTAATTACAGCCTGTGTAACTTTATCACCAAGGTATTTACCCGCATCATCTGCTAACTTTCTCAAAACTTGAGAACTTACCTCTTCAGGAGAAAACTGCTTATCCAGAATAGGACATTTTAATTTGACACTAGAACCAGATTTTTCAACAGAATAGCTAACTTCTTTAGATTCTTCATTAACTTCATCAACTCTTCTGCCAACAAAACGTTTTGCTGAATAAAAGGTGTTCTCAGGGTTCATAACGGCTTGTCTTTTTGCAATTTGTCCAACAAGCTGATCTTGATTTTTTGTATATGCAACAACTGATGGAGTAGTTCTGAAACCCTCAGCATTTGCTATTACAGTAGGTTTACCACCTTCCATTACAGCGACACAACTGTTAGTTGTTCCTAAATCAATTCCTACAACCTTACCCATGGGTAAATTCTCATATTTAATATTCTCCATAATCGGTCATCGACGTCATTATTGTTACTCAAAGACGGGGTGTGGTTCCCGAACAGATCATTATTTTTTAGCGGAAAAATTCTAAACATGATTTCAAGTAAGACATCTTTTATCGCATTAATTGGCAATCCAGTAAGCCACTCTTTGTCACCAATTATGCAAAATGCTGCCTTTCAATATTTGGGCTTAGATTTAATCTATATAGCTATACCCTGTAAAGATGAAGATCTAGAATTGGTTCTTAATTCTTTAAAAAAAATTAATTGCAAAGGTTTAAACATTACAATTCCGTATAAAGAAAAAGTATTTGACCTTTGTAGTGAAATTTCCCCTATTGCTAACAAACTAAAAGCAATTAACACCCTAAAATTAAATTCTGAAGAAGAATGGAGCGCAACTAATACTGATGTAGAAGGATTTACTTATCCATTAAAAAAATTAAATTTAATAAAAAAACAATCTATAGTGCTTGGCTCTGGCGGGGCAGCAAGATCTGTAATTCAAGGTTTAAAAAATTTAAATTTTTCAAAAATTTCAGTAATATCGCGTAACAAATCATCACTAGATGAATTAACTAAAAATTTTAAAAATCAAATTGAAATTAAAGGTTTATTAAATAGTGATAATCAAGCTCAAAATTTAATCGAAGAAGCGGATTTAATTGTAAATACAACACCAGTAGGAATGAAAACAGCTGAGAATGAAACAAATGTATTGCCATATGGAGAAGATTTCTGGAGATCTCTTAACTCAAAAACAACTATTTACGATTTAATCTACAATCCTGCTCCAACACATCTATTAAAATTTAGCGCCAAAAAAGGATGTATGACAATCGATGGTTCGCAAATGCTTGTTGCTCAAGGATTAAAGTCATTATCATTTTGGACAAATGGCTTGGAAGTACCTTTTCATATTATGAATGACGCACTCAAAAATTATCTTTAAAATAGATGATGCTTTTTTAAGGAACTGCACATCATGATGTATCGTTAGAGATGAACAGACGCTCATCACATTAATTTATGAGCCAAAGACCTTGTCTGAAACTATGAAAGATCAACAATCTTATTATGAAACCATGTACATCCTCCGCCCAGATATTGCGGAAGATGAAGTAACTAACCACATTGATAAATACAATAAGCTTTTAGAAGAATTTGGAGGTACCATTCTCGATAGTCAAATGAGGGGTAAAAGAAGATTAGCCTATCAAATAGCAAAAAATAGAGAAGGTATTTACGTCCAACTAAGTCATCAAGGTGATGGACAGCATATTTTCAAAATTGAAAAAGCAATGAGGCTTAGTGAAGATGTCATAAGGTATATGACCGTCAAACAAGAAGGGCCTTTGCCGACTCCAAGATCTTCTACTAAGAGTTCAACTAAAGCAGATGATAAAGCAAATCTAGAAACTAAAGTTGAATCCAAGGAAAAACAACCAGTAGAAAGCAAAGAAACTACAACTTCGGGAAAAGATGATACTGAAACCAAAGAAACTGAAGGATCTTAAATATTAATCTTTTGCTTTTGAATTTAACTCAGCCCATATTTTATTAGACATACCCCACATATAAATAAAACCCTCTGCTAACGATTGATTAAAAACATCGTCTTTGCCATAAGTTGCTAAATCTTCCCTGTAAAGTGAATTATTTTCCGACATTCTGCCAATTACTATTGCGTTCCCCTTATGAAGTCTAATCTTTACCCTTCCATTAACTGAAGTTTGAGTTGATGAAATAAATGCATCTAAACTATCTTTAAGAGGTCCAAACCAAAAACCTTGATAGACTAATTGACCCCATTTTTTTTCCACGATTCCTTTAAAGTCGAGAACATCTGGATTTAATGTAATGCTCTCTAATTCTTTATGAGCTTTAATTAAAAGTAAGAGGCCAGGCGTTTCGTAAATCTCTCTACTTTTAATTCCCACTACTCGATCTTCAATCATATCTATTCTCCCAAAACCATGAGCACCTGAAAGATCATTTGCTTTTTGAATAATCTCTACTGGATTTAAAAATTCATCATTAATTCCAATTGGAAACCCATTTTTAAAAACAATTTCTACATCTTGAGGGGAGTCAGGTGAATCATCAATTGACGATGTCATCGCAAATATATCTTCAGGTGCTTCTTGCATTGGGTCTTCTAAAATCCCCGCTTCAATACTCCTACCAAGTAAGTTAACGTCTATTGAATATGGTGATTTTTTTGATACAGGTGCAGGAATACCAAATTTTTCTCCATACACTATTGCCTCTTCTCTACTCATATTCCACTCTCTTGCTGGAGTAATGATTTTCAAATCAGGGCCTAAAGCATTAATTGCCAAATCAAATCGAACTTGATCATTACCTTTACCAGTGCATCCATGAGCAACTGCGTCAGCACTAATCTCTCGAGCAATATTTACAAGATTTTCAGCAATTAAAGGTCTTGCAAGAGCTGTAGATAAAGGATATTTATCTAAATATAGTGCGTTTGCTCTAATAGCTGGAAAAGCATATCTCTCAACAAAACTATTAACTAAATTACCAACGATTGATTGAGATGCACCAGAATTTAAAGCTTTTTGCCTAATAAGTTCTAAATCCTCGCCTTGTCCAAGATCTGCTACAAAAGTAACTACTTCTGAAATTCCATATTCATTCTTTAAATATGGAATACAAACGCTCGTATCCACCCCGCCAGAATAAGCTAGTACAACTTTTTTTACCTGCTGCATCTAAATTTGCTCCATAAATTCAAGTTTTTGACGTAATTAAGAATTTGAAAACTTATTAAAAACTAATATTATTGTAACTAAAAGAGCTGGACCAAAAACTAGTAACAAGAGAAGAAAGTTATTAATTATTAAAACATTAGGAATCAAGTAACCAGTAAGTTTTAATAATACAGACAGCAACAAAGAAATTACCCAAATATACAAGTATTTTAAATTTGCTTTATCAAACAAAGTTTTTCGTGTGCATCATTATGTATTATCTTATATATAGAACATAACCTTTAATGGATTCAAATAAACTAAAACTTAGATTAGACGATATTGCGGAAGTTAACCCCGCTTTAACTTGCTATCACAGAGATGATCCAGCTCCTGTTTTACCATTAAGAGATGAGCCTGATCTGCTATCTTGGCTTGAAAATACAGGAAGACTTGTTGCAGAAAAAGAAGGAGATTCCCAAGAAATTAGCACTATAGAAGAAGAAGAACTTTCTGCTCTGATGGGAGAAAAAGAAGACTACAAGACTGAAGAAGACCCTTCAGAAGATGATTGGGAAGATTAAAAAGCTTAACTTTAAATCGTTATTTATATTAAATACTTTTGCTTTAATAGTAACCTCCTATATTTTTAATAATTTTATTTTTATAGGAGTTTTCGCATTATTTTTTTGTATTACGTCTTTAACAACTAAGAATGGTCTAGAAACAATTAGAAAATTGAATTTACTTCAAAATATTAGAATTGAAGGTCCTCCTAATCACTCTAAAAAAAGTGATACCCCAACAATGGGTGGGGTTTTTATGATAGTTCCTTTTTTAATTTTTCTTTTAATAATAACCTTAAATTTACTTTCTCTAAAATTATTTCTTTTATTTCTGATTATTTTTGGTTTCTTTATTACAGGGTTTTTAGATGATTATTTAAGTATTAAAAAAAAAGAAAATACTGGGTTAAAGACAAAAGAAAAATTTGTTCTACAAAGTATTATCTCAATAATTTTTATATTATTAGCCTATGAAAAAAATTTTATAAATCCATTAATAACAGTATCTGACTCCTGGGAAATAAATTTAAATATATTTATATTACCAATTTCTTTTTTAGTACTTGTCGGCATAAGTAACTCAGTAAATTTAACTGATGGATTAGATGGATTAGCAGCTGGATGCAGTGGAATTGTCTTTTTTGGATTAGGAACAGAAATATTAATGAAAGAACAGCAAGAACTTTTTGTTTTTAGTATTCTATGTTATTCAATGTCCGGCATATGCTTGGGATTTCTCAAGTACAATTGTTATCCTGCAAAAATATTTATGGGTGACACAGGATCTCTAAGTATTGGTGCAATTCTGGGTTCTATAGCGTTATTAACCGATAGCGTTTTTACCTTATTTATTTTCTCAGGAGTATTTATTATTGAATCATTATCAGTGATAGCTCAAGTCAGTTTTTTTAAAATTACAAAAAAATTATTTCACAAAGGCCAACGCTTATTTTTAATGGCTCCACTTCACCATCATTTTGAACTTAAAGGAGTTAAAGAACAAAAAATAGTTGAAAATTTTTGGAAAATCAACATTTTACTTGTAATTTTAGGTATAGTTTTAAAAATTAATCTTTAAAAATTTGTCATGAGTTTTTTTACATGGAAAGATAACGGATTAACAAGTGACTGCTCAAGTCTTGATGCAATGGCATCAAGATTCGAAGAGACTGCTAACTTAATGAAAAAACTATCTAAGAAAGGTTTCAAACTAAAGAAAACTCACAACAACCAGCTAATTCTTCACCCTGATCCTAAAATATTTGATCAGTGGGGTTTTATTAGTGAAGAACTTCCTTTTAAACAACTCTGTTTAATATCAGATGAAGAATAACTATTTGACCTTGTAAACTCTTGTGTAAGTATTGATAAATAATTGTTTACGTGAGTGTTCCAACTAAAGTGCCTGTTAACACCCTCAATTCCATTTCTGCTCCATAATTTCCACTGATTATTATCAGAAATTCCTTTTTCAAGAATAACTTTCAACTCATTAATATCAGTGACATCTACTAGAAGTCCATTTTCACATTTTGAGCGAATTTCTTCTGGCCCTCCATCATTTGTTGATACTATTGGTAATCCACATGAAGAGGCTTCAAGAAGAGTTAAACCAAAAGGCTCCGTTAAAGCTGGATTTACGAATACACCACCTCTGCTAGCAGCCCACCTATATAAAGCAGGTATCTGACTTGGAAGATGTTTTTTTGGATAAGCTACCTTTCCATATAAATTATATTTATCAATTGTTTCAAAAATATTATTGAAAACATCTTTTTGTTGAGGGTCAAGTTTTGAAGTACTATCTCTACAACCCAAAATCAAAATTAAATTAGTTTTTCTTTTTAATTTTTCAGATCTTCCATAAGCTTCAATCAAAGAGGGAATATTTTTTCTTCGTACAGCTCTAGAAATATTCAATAGTGGAGGTTTAGAAGAATCCATTAGAAAAGGTTTCATCATATTCTCAATTTCAGCAGTTTCTGTTGTCGAGTGAATATGGTGAAACTTGTTATGGTCAACACCAGGAGGAATTACTCTAGCTTTGTGAGGTGAAAAAGAAGAATATTGGGAATATTGATAAACGGACTCTTGTTTAGTGCTTGTAACAACAATATCTGCTGACTTTAACGCTTTTTCTTCTGCCTCAATTCTTTTACTGATAGAATAAAGCTTTTCTATTTGATTAGTTTTTAAACCAGTATCAAGCAATTTCCTTTTTTTCTCTCTTCCTAAAGAATGGCCTGTAAAAATAAGTGGAACATTTAAGGCTTCACTTAGTTTAACTCCTACGTATCCAGCATCTGCATAATGCGCATGAATAAAATTGGGCTTTTTATTTTTTTTATAATAAGAAATAAGTCTTTCAGTTAAATGATCTAAATAAGGCCAAAGCAATTCCTTTCTTAAGTATTTGTTAGGTCCAAATTTAAATCTTAAAATTCTAACTCCAGGTTCTACAAATTCTTCTTCTTTAGAATATTCCTCATCTACTTTAGAATCGTTAATTAAACGAGTAACTAAATCTACTTGATCAACTTCTGAAGTATTAGCCAAACTCTTGACTAGTTCTAAAACGTATTGTGTTTGCCCTCCTGTATCTGCATCTCTACCTAA